>DATHVN010000207.1 GCA_035461305.1 Euzebyales bacterium
TGGACCTCGGCGACGGGCGCACCGAGCCGCTGGATGCGGCGCCGCTCAGGGAACCGTCTTGCGACGGGGACGGCCGGCCAGCCCGGCCGCCGCGTGCAGCAGGCACTGCGCGGCGACGTCGACCGTGCGGCCAGCGCGGTCGGCGGCGGCGTCGACCTCCACGATGTCGATGCCGGCGACGGCGGGGTGACGCCCCGCGACGAAGGCGGCGGCGTGCAGCTCCCAGGGCAGGAGCCCGCCGGGCCGGGCGCCCGGGCACGCGGGCGCGAACGCCGCGTCGAGCACGTCGACGTCCAGGTCGACCCAGATGGTCGCACAGCGTTGCGCCAGACGGTCGAGCTGGCGTAGCACGCACGCACCTACCCCCTCGGCTCGCGCGGTCTCCGCCGTGATGACGGTGATGCCCGCGTCGAGTGCCATCCGCCGGTGGACCCGCGAGTTGGTGAACCTGCCGAGTCCGATCTGGGTGACGTGTCCGCCCGGCAGGCCGTCGTCGAGCAGGCCCCGGACGGGTGTGCCGTTGGTGATGCCGGCGTGGAAGCCACGCAGGTCGTGGTGGGCGTCGAGCGTCAACAGGCCGGCGGACGCCAGGTCGGCGCACCGACCGCGCACCGCCGGTCGCGTCACCGCGTTGTCACCACCGAGCACGACCACGAGGTCGGCGGTGACACGCGCGAGCGCATCGACGATCACCGTGTGGACCTCGTCGACGGGTCGGTCGTGCAGCTCCAGATCGCCGAGGTCTCGCACCGCGACGGCGTCCAGGTCGGCGTCGTCGACGGGATCGGCAGCGGCGTAGGCGGTCGAGAACCGTGCCAGTGCACGGCGGACCGCCTCCGGCGTCGTGTGCGCCTGCGACGGCGAGAGCGACGTGACCGACAAGGGCGCACCGAGCACCACCAGCGTCGGCGCGTCCGGTGCGGTCGACCCCCCGCCGGACAGCCACGCCGAGGCCCGGGGCCACTCCGGGTCGTCCGGCACCATCACCAGATCACCCCACCTCTGAAGCGCACGATCCGTGCACGTCGGATCACCGCGTGCACCTGCGGCAGGCCCGGACGGTAGGCGAGGTACGCGGGGTCGGGTGCGTCGAGCACCACGAGGTCGGCCACCGCCCCGATCCCGAGGTGGCCGACCTCGTCACGGGCCAGCGCGCGGGCGCCTCCGAGCGTGGCCGCGCGGACCGCCTCGTCGGGGGTCAGCCCGTACCGGTGGCACGCCAGCGCAACGACGAACGCCATGCTCGTCGTGTAGCTCGACCCGGGGTTGCAGTCGGACGCCAGCGCGACCTGCACGCCGGCGTCCAGCAGCGTGCGCGCCGGAGCGGGCGGGGTCCGCGTCGAGAACTCCACCGCGGGCAGCAGGGTCGCGACGGTCGATGACGCGGCGAGCGCGTCAACGTCGGCATCGTCGACGAACGTGCAGTGGTCGACGGCGGCCGCGCCCATCTCCACCCCGAGCCGGATCCCAGGTCCCGGCCCCAGCTGGTTGGCGTGCACGCGCAGGCCGAGGCCGTGCGCGCGCCCGGCCTCGAGGACCACACGGCTCTGGTCGGCGTCGAACGCGCCGGCCTCGCAGAACACGTCGCACCAGCGGGCCAGCGGGGCACAACGGCGCAGCATCGGCCCACGCACGAGGTCGACGTAGCGGTCGGGATCGTCGGTGTGCTCAGGTGGCACCACGTGGGCACCGAGGAACGTCACATCCGCGTCGTCGACCTGACCGGCAACCTCGAGCAGCCGGCGCTCGTCGTCGACGGTCAGGCCGTAGCCGGACTTGATCTCCAGCGTGGTCGTGCCACCGTCGAGTGCCTCGGCCGACAGCCGGTGGACCGTGTCCTCGAGCGCGGTCACGTCGGCCGCGCGGGTCGCCGTCACGGTGGTCGCGATGCCGCCGGTCTCGTACGGCTCACCGGCCAGCCGCGCCGTGAACTCCGCAATGCGGTCGCCGGCGAACACGAGGTGGGTGTGACTGTCGACGAAGCCCGGGATCACACAGCGGCCACCGACGTCGACGTGGCGGTCGCCCGCCTGCTGCGGTGGGGCGCCCTGCCCGACCCATGCCACGCGCCCACCGTCGCACACGAGCGCCAGCGGGCCGCCGCTCGGCAGGCCAGGATCGTGGCTGACGAGCCGTCCGATGCCGGTGAGCACCACGCTCACCTCGAGCCACCCCCCACGGCATGCGAGACGTCGTGGCGCCATCCGTGGTGGGCCGGCCGACGATCTGAGCGCACGCCGGCGGGGCCATCGACTCGCGCGCTCACTGTGCCATCGGGATGCGCAGGCCGCGGGCACGCGTGACGTCGAGCGCGCGGTCGTAGCCGGCGTCGGCGTGGCGCATGACGCCCGTACCAGGATCGTTGGTGAGCACCCGGTCGAGCCGCTGTGCCGCGTCTCCGGTGCCGTCGGCGACGACCTGGGCTCCGGCGTGGATCGACTTGCCCATGCCAACACCGCCACCGTGGTGCACCGCGACCCATGCCGCGCCCGACGCGACGTTCAGCAGGGCGTTGAGGATCGGCCAGTCGGCTATCGCGTCGCTGCCGTCGGCCATCGCCTCGGTCTCACGGTAGGGCGACGCGACGGAGCCGCTGTCGAGGTGGTCCCGGCCGATCACGATCGGCGCCCTGACCGTGCCGCTGGCGACCAGGTCGTTGAACCGCGCGCCCGCCTCGGCGCGCTCGCCGTAGCCCAGCCAGCAGATCCGGGCGGGCAACCCCTGGAAGGCGACGCGGTCGCGGGCGAGCTCCAGCCACCGCTGCAGCGGGGCGTCGTCGGGGAAGGCGTCGGCGACCGCGCGGTCGGTGGCCGCGATGTCGGCGGGATCGCCCGACAGCGCCACCCAACGGAACGGACCCTTGCCCTCGCAGAACAGCGGACGCAGGTACGCCGGCACGAACCCGGGATAGGCGAAGGCGTCGGCGAAGCCGCCCTCGCGCGCCTCGCCGCGCAGGTTGTTGCCGTAGTCGAACACCTCGACACCGGCGTGCTGGAACCCGACCATCGCCTCGCAGTGGCGTGCCATCGACGCCCGCGCACGCCGCACGTACGCGGCAGGGTCCTTCCCGCGGAGCTCGGCGGCCTCGTCGAGCGTCAGCCCGTGCGGGATGTAGCCGTTGAGTGGGTCGTGCGCCGAGGTCTGATCGGTCACGACGTCGACGTCGACACCGCGACGCAGCAGCTCGGGGAAGACCTCGGCCGCGTTGGCGACGACGCCGACCGACAGGGCGCGGCCCGCGTCGGCCGCCGCACGGACCCGGCCGACAGCGTCGTCGAGGTCTGCGGCGATCTCGTCGAGGTAGCGGGTCTCGATGCGCCGGTGCGCCCGCGCCGGGTCGACCTCGACGCATAGCGCCACGCCGCCGTTCATCGTGATCGCCAGCGGTTGGGCACCGCCCATGCCGCCAAGCCCGGCGGTCAGGACCACCCGCCCCGTCAGTTCGCCCCCGAACCGCTGGTCGGCGAGCGCTGCGAACGTCTGGTAGGTGCCCTGCAGGATCCCCTGCGTGCCGATGTAGATCCACGACCCTGCGGTCATCTGGCCGTACATCGTCAGGCCCTGCGCCTCCAGCTGCCAGAAGTCCTCCCAGGTCGCCCAGTCGGGCACCAGCAGGGAGTTGGCGATCAGCACCCGCGGCGCGTGCGGGAACGTGCGGAACATGCCGACCGGCTTGCCCGACTGCACCAGCAGCGTCTCGTCCTCGGCCAGCTCGCGCAGGCACTGCTCGATCGCGGCGAGGCTCGCGTGGTCACGGGCGGCCTTGCCGGATCCGCCGTACACGACCAGGTCCTCCGGTCGCTCCGCCACCTGCGGGTCCAGGTTGTTGCGCAGGCAGCGCAGCGCGGCCTCCTGCAGCCATCCTCGACACTCCATGGCCGTCCTTTCAGATCGCGACCGCGTCCGCGGCCGTCAGCAGCACGCCGTCGTGCACCAGCTGGCACGCCACCTCGAGGTCGGGGGCGAGGAAGCGGTCGGTCGGCATCGGTGGGATGTACTCGCGCAGCCGGGCGATCGCAGCACCGGTGCGTGGGCCCGGCGCGATCGGCGACCTCGCCTCGACGCCGGCGGACGCGACCAGCGTCTCGATGGCCAGGATCCGTTCGAGGTTGGCCACGGACCGCCGCAGCTTGCGCCCCGCTGACCAGCCGAGCGACACGTGGTCCTCCTGCATCCCCGAGGTCGGGATCGAGTCGGTGCTCGCCGGCACCGCCAGCCGTCGGTTCTCGGCGACCATCGACGCCGCCGTGTACTGGGCGAGCATGAAGCCTGACTCCACGCCGGCCTGGTTCGCCAGGAACGGCTGGAGCCCGTGGGAGCGCGAGCGGTCCAGGATGCGGTCGGTGCGACGCTCGCTGATCGCGCCGAGCTCCGCGGACGCCAGCGCCAGCATGTCGAGCGCGAACGCCAGCGGCTGGCCGTGGAAGTTGCCGCACGACTCGATGTGGCCGTCGTCGAGCACGACCGGGTTGTCGACGGACGCGCCCAGCTCGACGTCGCGGGTCCGGGCGGCGAACGCGATCAGGTCGCGCGCGGCGCCGTGGACCTGGGGGGCGCACCGCAGGGCGTACGCGTCCTGCACCGCGTGCCGCGAGTCGCGGTGGGAGGCCAGGATCGGGCTGCCGGCAAGCCACCACCGGAGGTTGCCGGCGGCGGCCTGCTGGCCGGCGTGCGGCCGGAGGTCCTGCAGGCGCTGGGCATAGGGCCCGTCGGTCGCCAACAGCGCCTCGACCGACAGCGCGCAGGCCAGGTCGGCTGCGTCCGCGAGGCGGTGGAGGTCGACGATGGCCAGGACGAGCATCCCGAGCATGCCCTCGGTCGCGTTCAGGAGGGCAAGGCCGTCCTTGACCCGCAACCGCAGCGGCGTCAGGCCGGCCGCCGCCAGCGCGGCCGTCGCATCCACAGGTCGGTCGTGGTCGTCGCGGAGCCAGCCCTCGCCGATGAGCACCGCGCCGACGTGCGCCATCGGCGCCAGGTCGCCGCTGGCACCCAGCGAGCCGTGTTCGGGGACGTACACGCGGATGCCCGCGTTCAGCATGTCCACGAGCGCGGTGACGAGGTCGAACCGGGCGCCGGTGTGGCCGGCAGCCAGCGTCCGTGCGCGCAGCAGCGCCATGGCGCGGACGACCTCGTCCTCGACGGGAGGACCCAAGCCCGCCGCGTGGCTGCGGACCAGCGCGTGCTGGAGGCGGTCGGCGTCCTCGGGCGGGATGACCGTGTCCGCGAGCGCCCCGAAGCCGGTCGTCACGCCGTAGACGACGTCGCGGTCCGCCAGCGCACGCTCCACGGCATGGCGCGCCGGCGCCATGACGGCACGCACCCGCGGGTCGACCTCGACCCGCTCCCCGCCACGCGCGACGGCCACGACCTGTTCCGGCCGCGCCGGCGCGGACGACAGCAGCATGGCCGGAGTATACGGATGGCATCCGCTGCCACGGACCGGCGGCTCGCTCAGCTGCTGGTGCGCCGACTCGGTGATCAGGCCATCGTGTGGGTGCAGAAGCCCGCTGCGGCGTCGGTTACCATTCGCAGCCGCAGCCCGACCTTATGGTCGACCGGCGTCCCAGTGCGCGGATCCGCTGGTCAGGCGCTGCCGTCGGCGAGCAGGGCGTCGACGTCGTCGCCGGACGCGGCGTCTGCGAGTCCGGAGAAGTCGCCGTCGCCGCACAGCGCCCGGGTCACATCGCGCACGACCGCGTGCGTGACGCGCGCGAGCCGTGAGCCGATGCTGACGCGTCGCACACCCATGGCTGCGAAGTCGCTCAGTGACAGGCCCGCCAGCGCGCCGGCGGACAGCGCGTTGACCGGGCGCGCCACCGCCTCGACGATCCGCCGCTGGTCCAGGGGAGACGGCGGGGACGGCGCGTACAGCAGGGCGGCGCCGACGCGCTCGAACGCCTGGATGCGCCGGACGGCCTCGTCGACGTCGTAGGCGCCGGTCAGCATGCCGTCGGCGCGGGCGCACAGCACGAATGGATGTGGGAGCGAGCGCGTGGCATCCACGGCCGCCGCGATGCGCTCGACCGCCGCGTCGAACCCGTACGGCGGATGGCCGTCGACCATCCGCGTGTCCTCGATCGAGCAGCCCGACAGCCCGGCCTCCGCGGCGAGGCGGACGGTCTCGGCCACGCCGTCGGGTTCGTCGACGAAGCCGTTCTCCAGGTCACCGGTCACCGGCAACGGCGTCGCCCGCACGATCGACTCGGCGTGTGCCAGCGCCTCGTCGCGCGTGACGTGGCCCATGTCGGGTCGTCCGAGCGTGAAGGCGAACCCCCCGCTCGTCGTGGCCAGGGCCTGCGCACCGCACGCGGCCATCACCCGTGCCGTGCCGACATCCCACGGGTTGGGGATCACGAAGCACCCCTGCCGATGCAGCGCCGCGAACGTCCGGTGCCGGTCAGTGATCGTGTCCATGCCGGGAAGATAGCGGCCGCTCGCCAGGAGCCGTCGTCCTCGACTCGGTCGAGGAGCTCACCGACCTGCGGCCTGAGGGAGCTCACCGCCGAGGGTGACTCTGCAGTCACGGTTGAGGGCACACCCTTACCCTCTACTTCATCTTCATCTTCGCCTGTCGAGGGGCCGGCGGAGGTGACTCGGTGCCTGAGCCTCCCGGTGAGGGGCGGGGTCCCCCACCCTCGCCTGGAGGCGGAGCCGGTTGCATGTCGGCTTCGCACGCGAGTGCTACGGCGAGCCGATCAGATAACGCATCGAGCGCCGCATCACTTCCTCGCGCTGCTCGGCGGCATCGATGCCCTCGAAGCCGAAGCCGTGCAGGATCGTGTCCTCGGTCGTGACCGCTGCACCGACCTCGTAGAGCACGCCGACCCGCTCCCAGTCACCCGGGTTCGGGGCGCTGCCCTCTGGTGCGCCGATGACCTCCCAGCCACCGAGGTCTTCCTCGAACGATGTCTCGGCGATGGTGCTGCCGTCGACCGTCACCGACAGGTCGTCGACGAACACACCGAGGTCACCGGTCCCCCAGTCCGTGGCGTAGGTGAGCGACACCTCGACCTGCTGTCCCGCATAGGCGGACAGGTCGATCGACCACTGCTCCACGCCGTCGGACGGTCCAGTGGCGGCGTGCCACTCGCCGGTGGTGCCTGTCGGCGAGCAGGTGCCGTCTGCGTTGAGCGTCTGGTAGTGATCGAGGAACGGATGCAGCTGCGCGGCCCAACCGCTGGTGCACGACTGACCGGTGCCCTGCGCAGTGTGCCCGTTCTCGTCGGACAACGTCGTCCAGTCATCCGAGCCGACGGGGTGCACCTCGACGAAGAAGTAGTCCCAGTCGGTCTCGATGCGGTACGACGTCGTGAAGTCGACCGACGCCGTCGACGCCCCGGTCAGGTCGATCGTCCGTGCGAGCCTCTTGTACGCCTGGTCGTCGTGGTCCGTGGCGACCTGCCACTCGCCGGCGACGGGCTCGAACGGCGCGGCGCCTTCGGTGGTCCAGGTGGCCGACCGCCACGACTCGAACTGCGGGAACTCCTCGACGGGCAGCACGCTGCTGGTCGTCACCCACGACGCGGTGCCGGTGCCGACGTCGCCCGCACCCGGGAGTCCCTGGTTGTCGGCGCTGTCGCCGCCGTCGAGGCCCCACGTGGAGCCGTCGTACGGTGTGTCGATCCCGATGACGTCCAGCGCCTGCTGATCAGCGTCCAGCCCACCCCGACGGATGCGGACGTAGCCGCCGAAGTAGTACTGGTAGGTGTCGTTGGACAGCAGCAGGCACGTGATGCCGGTCGGGTCCGTGCAGGTCTCCGCCGGGTCGGCGTTGTCGCCGTACTGGAGCGGGAAGAACTCCTCGAACCCGTGGTTCTTGCCCGTCGCGAGGATCTTGCCGCCCTCGTTGAGGTAGTCGCGCATGTTCATGTTGACCCGGTGCGCGAGCAGGGTGGTGTCCAGGCCGCCCTGGTAGTCCGTGACCAGCTTGTCGCCCTCGTACCAGACCACTCCGTCGAAGTGGTTCAGCACGCCCAGCGGGTGAGGTGCCGGCCCCTGTGCACCGACGTCATAGACGTCCCACGTGTAGCCGCTGGCGTCCAGCGCCTCGGTGTAGTACTCGAGGTACTCGAGCTCTCCTGAGCCGCCCAGCGGCGTACCGGGGCTGTTGTCCGCGACGATGAGTACATCGGCGTCGCCGTCGCTGGCGACCGTGAAGGTGAAGCGCTCGCTCTCCACGGTGCGTGCGCCGTTGCCGGCCGTGCCGGTCCCCTCCGTCGTCTCCCTGCTCTCGGGCAGGTCCCTGGCGGTGAACCACACCTCCACCTCGTCGCCCTCGCCGATGCCCCGCACATCACCCCGGTACTCGGCGTACCAGACGTCGTTGCTGTCGCCGTAGCGTTCGCCGCCGTGCCACTCGTCGACCCGATGGACGCGCTCGCGGCCACCGTTGACCGAGTAGTGCATGCGCAGCCGAGCGTGCTCGCGCTTGGTCCAGACCGCGACCTCCTGCGGCGAGCCGTAGCTCGTCTCGAACTCGTCGACCATGAAGTCCGGCGCCGGCGTGCCGACCGGCGACTCGGGGTCCGCCGGGTCGTCGGCGGAGTCGGCGATCGCCAGCGCGAAGTCGAGGTTCTTCTCGAACTCGAACTGCACGAGCTGCTCGGAGTCGGGGAACTCGAAGCCCGACCGTCCCTGTTCGCTGCAGTAGGTCTCGCCGAACTCGTCGTCGTCGAAGTACGTCGTTGCCGTCTGGCAGGTGGCCAGCTCGGGCGTGTACGCCAACGTCCCGTACGCGGTGTGTGCGTGATCGGTGGTGTCGCCGTTGGTGATGTACAGCTCGGCCGAGAGGTCCGGGTCGTACCCCTCGATCGCGGGGTTCGCGTCGGTCCCCGAGAGCGCGATGTTGACCGCATCGTCTGGGGTCGGCGTGTCGACCTGCCACCCGACGCCGTACAGGATCAGCTCGGCCGCGGAGTGGTAGTTGACGAGGAACTCGAAGCCGACCGATGACATCAGCCCGTCGAGCGCTTGCGTCTCCGGCTCGGACGCCGGGCCGGCGCCGCGGTACGTCTGGCTCGAGAAGTCCGACGACGAGCCCTCGTTGTCGTACCCCCAGTTGGTCGGGAAGTTGCGGTTCAGGTCGACCCCGTCGTTGGTGGTGATCTCACCGTCGCCGTCGTTGTCCCGCAGGTTCTTGCGCCACAGGCGCTGGCCCTCCTCGAAGGTCCAGTCGTAGCCGTCGGGGTTGGCGACCAGCACGAACCACAGCTCCCGGTTGTCGACCAGGCGCGTGACGCGCTCGTCGTCGCCGTAGCTCTCCAGGAAGTGGCGCAGCAGCCGGCGGTTCACCTCCGTGCTGATCCACTCGCGGGCATGCTGGGTGGAGACATACAGGACGGCCGGACGCCGGCCGTCCGCGACGCGGTCGGCATCGGCCGTCACGCGCATCGCGCGGATCGGCTGGCCGTTGATGGTCTCGCCGATGGTGACGAGCTCCGTCAGGCCGTCATACTGCCGGGCGAGCAGCTGCATCTCGTCGGCGATGCCGCCGGGCTCGCTGTACGTGCGCCACACCTCGAACCCGTTGTCGGCCGCGAGTGCGGCGGCCTCCGCCGTGCTCTGCCCATTGGCGTTGCGCACCTTGCCGACCTGCAGGCCGCGTTGCTGGCGCAGCGCCCTGGCCTGCCCGTCGGTGAGCACCATCTCGATGCGGACCCTGCCCTCGCCGCGCGCCGCCTCGAGGTCGACGACGTCGTAGCCCTCGGCCCGCAGCTGGACGTCGGTCCCGATGTCGGCCGTGGTCTCGTAGAGGTCAAGGCGACCGTCGCCCTTCTGGCCTCCTCCTGCGCCCGGCGTCGCCGACGCCGACACGGGCACCAGCAACGACAGCACTGCGAGTACGACGACGAGCTTGCGCACTGATCCACCCCTGCTTCGGCCCCCGCGCGCAGCGCCTACGCGCGTTGTTGCGGCGGCATTGTGCACATGAGATGCCACGGTAGGCAAGCCTTGCATCACCAGACGATGTGATGCACAACAACCACATCGCGTTCTGCAACGGTGAAGACAGCTGAACACGCTGGTCAGGGGCGTGCACAGGTGCTGTCGCCGACGCCGTACACGTTGATCTGGTCGTCGTTGGTGACCAGCAGGACACGCCACGAGCTGGGCGGCCGCCGCAGGTAGTCCGGGATCGGCAGGCCCTCGAGGCGGCGCCGCCGCAGCGCGATCCGCGAGCGGACCAGGGCGCCGGTGCCGAGGTCCCCGATCTCGACGAAGTCGTCGCCCTCGTTGAGGTGGCGGACCTCGCCCTCCCACACGGGCGTGCCCCAGAAGGTGCGCAGGTACATCGGCACCCAGCGCGACGACGCACGCCACTGGTCCGCGTCGACCCACAGCGTCGTGCAGGTCTGCCCGTTGGTCGCCGCCCACGCCCGAAGCTCGAGCATCTGGTTGCTGCCGGTGCGCGTGTAGCCGCCGACGTCGTCGAGGTCGTTGCCGGTCAGCGCCAGGCTCACGACGGTCAGCATGATCGCGACGACGATGGCGGCCCGTCGCCCCGAGTCACCGCCCCGGCGACGCCCCAGCGCGAGGATTGCGATCACACCCCCGACGACGAGCGGTGGCAGGACCGGCAGCCAGTAACGCAGCTTCTCGGCGCGCAGGATCCGGTTGTCGAACAGCCACGCGAACTGGATCGCGGCCATCAGCAGCCCCATCGGCACGGCCGTCCACAGCGCGAGCAGGCGCAACCCGGGGGCGCGCAACCTGATCGCTGCGGCGACCAGCACGACGAACAGCGCGATGAGGATCCAGCCGGCGCGGAACTCGACCACGGACCTGGGCGGTGCCGTCAGCATCTCGATGTGGGTGTCCGGGATCACGCCGCGCCCGATCAGGCCCGTGCGCTGCGCCACGCGCCAGGGCTCCGAGGCAGGTTGGTTCAGCGCCGCCCAGATCCGCGCGAAGGGATTGCCGAGGAAGACCAGGCCCCACAGCAGCTCGAACGCGAACGCACCCCCGAGCCCCGCCGCGATCCGCAGCCACCATGAGCGCGGCAGGCGCAGGACCATGATGACCAGCGCGACCACCGGGTACCAGAACACGATGAACTCACGGACCAGGTACGCCCAGCCCAGCAGTACGCCGACGCCGACCAGCACCGAGCGGTCCACGGCCCTCAGCCGGCGCGAGACGCCGGTGCGCCGCCATTGCCACAGCAGCAGCGTCACCGCCGCCATGACCAGCGTCGCGGCCGGCAGGTCGGGCAGCAGCTGGCTGGTCTCGTCGAGCACCAGCGGGTTGGCGATGACCAGCACGCCCGACATGACGCCCGCGGTGCGCGAGTCGACAAGGCGGCCGAGCCAGTAGGTGGACGCGACCAGGGCGGCACCGGTCAGGTACGGCACGCCGTAGTAGGCCGCTTCGCTGTAGCCGAACAGGCGCGTGAGGATCCACACGGGGATGGTCAGGCCGATGCGCAGCGCCTGATGCGCCGGCCACGTGACCTGCGGCAGGTTCGCCGCGTCGACCAGGTAGTGCAGCTGGTCGGAGACCTGAGGTGGGTGCACGAACGCGCTCTGCAGCGCGGCGTAGCACGCCACGAGCGCGACGACGATGAGCCAGTCGTGCACCACGCGGGGGTGCGCCGGCTCCTGCGGTGCCGTGCGCCGCAGGCGAAGCGGTTCGAGCAGCGTTGTCACGGCGCGGCCCGCCCACCCAGGACGAGGCCGGCCCACGCGCCGACGACCGGCTCCAGCGGGGAGTGCCGGCAGACGTCGGCCTGTGCGAGCCGGCGCTCGGTGTCGCAGTCCGTCGATGCGACGCGCTCCGCGGCGTCCGCGGCGTCGCCGCGCAGCCACCGCTGCCCGTACACGCCCGCGGCGGTCTCCCGCGGCGAGATCGCCGGCACGGCACCCGACGCCATGCCCTCTGCCGGCGCCGGGTGGAACGACTCGTCGTCACACCACACGGCGTTGCCGACCGCCCACTCGCAGATCACGACGTGGGCCCGTTCCGAGCGCACCTTGCTGACCACCTCGTCGTGACGGGCGTGGCCCTGCCAGTCGTCGAGACGAGCGTGGTCAGCGCTGCGCACCGCAGGTGGTCGCTGGCCTCGGCGAGCGTGGTCAGCTCGAAGCGATCCGCCGTCACGGCCGCCGGATCCTGCTCGATGTCGGTCAGGCACACCGACCGGCGACCGGCCAGCTGCGGTCGCCGCGCGGCCTGCCGTGCGAGCGCGTACCCCCGCAGCACGAGCAGGTCGAACGGTTCGCCGCGGTAGAGGCGCTCGAGCTCGTCGCATGCCTGCGCGGGTGCGTGCGACCGCCCGGTCGTGGCGCCGACGAGGCGCAGGCGGGATGGCGCCGCGAGCTCGGTCGTCACGAGATCGCGGCGCTCGGGAGCCTTGCGCAGCACAGTCAGGCGGGCGCGCTCGTGGGGCGTGCAGGACCTGGGCGAGGGAGGCGAGCCAGATCGCGGAGCCGTCGATGAGGTTGACGTTGACGTCCCCGTACAGCGCGATCCTGATCGGCCGCACGCATCCTCCCTGGCCCGCTGTGCCGTCAGCGCGATCATCCCCGCGCAGTGTTCCATAGGAAGGTGGGTGACACAGCGGTGGTGCGCCCGCCGCGCAGCGAATCGCCTCCGTTAGGTCATTGCCCATCGTGTGGTGCGTATCGGGAGATAGCCTCGGTCCGCGAACCGAGTTGTCGGGGGCTCGTAAGAAAGCCCACGCCCCACGCACCATGCATGGTCACAAACACTGCAGGCAACCTTGCCGTCACGTTCAGTGGTAGCGTCCGACCGACCACCGCGGTCGCGAGCAGCACGCCGCAGCCGTAGCCGACCGCGGGCAGCCACCCCCACGGGCGGCCCGCCAGTGCCACGACCGTCCCCGCCGCGCAGGCGACGCCGGTGGCCGGCGCCACGACCTGGCGTGACCGCAGCGACCCGGGATGCCGGCGCGCCACCACACGACGCCAGCGTCCGTACTCGAAGTACTGCCGCGAGAGCGCGCGCAGCGATCCACGTGGCCGGTACCGCACCCGCAGCTCCGGCGAGAACCACACGGTCCCGCCGGTCTGGCGGATGCGCACGTTCAGCTCGCTGTCCTGGGTGCGTACGAGCGTCTCGTCGAAGCCGCCCACACGTTCGAGCGCCGACCGACGGAACACGCCCAGGTAGACCGTGTCGACCGCCCCGGCCGGACCACCGTAGTGGAACCGCGCGTCGCCGGTGCCGAAGCGAGACGACATTGCCGCCGCGACCGCCTGCTCGAACGGCGTCACACCCTCGGCCGCCATGATCCCGCCGACGTTGTCGGCGCCGGTCTCGACGAGCAGCTCCACCGCTCGCCGCAGGTAGCCGGGCGGCAGCACCGCATGTCCGTCGACGCGCGCCACGACCGTGCCCGACGACGCCGCGATCGCGGCGTTGAGCCCGGCGGCGGTCAGGCCCGAGGGGTTGTCGACGGCCGCGACGCGCGCATCACGGCCGAGCTCGGCGAGGATCTCGCCGGTGCCGTCCTGTGAGGGTCCCAGCGCCACCGTGAGGTCGAGCCGACCCGGGTACTGCTGGGCCAGCACCGAGCCAACCGCGTGCTGCAGGTGGCGGGCCTCGTTGCGCACCGCCATCACGACGGACACGTGCGGCCATGCACCGTCGCCGGCGCCGGCCGCCGACCGTCCCGCGATCTCGTCGTCGCGCGGCGGCGTCATCGGCTCGCGCGCGGCCGGCATGGTGTCCTCGTCTGCATGTGTGTGTCGGATCTGCGTGGGCCCCACCGCTCGCTGACGCTCGGCTCGGGGCAACCCCCGGAGGGGTGCACTGGCCCTCAATCTAGCGATGGCGGTCGTGCGGGTCGCCACGACCCTTGGACGTGACGACCCGCGACCGCGCGCCCTGCCGCGCCAGGCGGGACTGCCCCTTCGGGCCCCAGAGCGCCTAGGGCACGGCGACCAGGACAGCCGCGCCCGGCCCGCACGGCGCGGTGAACGACGACACCGGGCTCGTGTCGGGCGCGAGCCGCAACGCCGCGAGCGGGGATGCAGATGCGACCGAATGCCGGCCGGGACCGGGAGCCAGACCCTAGCACTTGCCCTGGTCGTCGGGGTCGGCGTTGATGTACTCCGGGCGGGGCGGAACCTTCTTCTGTCGTGCCGGCTCGGACTGCTCGACACCGGCGACGTCGATCAGGTCGGGGTCGACATCGCGGTTGAGGATGACCGACACCGCGTCGACCGACTCGTCGAGCTCGAGGACCGCGTCGGGGAAGGCCGCGACCTTCAGTGACTGGGCCTCCGTGAGCCTGCCGGGCGGGTAGGCGATGACCACACCGTCGGGCTCGGGGCGGACGGTGTCGGTCGCGGTCCTGATCGCGACGCCCGCGTTGGCCAGCACGTCGGCGGTGTTCGTCGCGAGCCCCGTGACGTTCGACGCGTTGAGCATTGACACCGGCGCCAGCTCGTCGGCGGGGATCTTCGGCTCCGGGTCGGGCGAAGCCGACTCGGTCGGCTCGTCCGCCGACGCCTCCCCCAGGTATTGCGCGAGCGTGCCCTGCTTGAAGGCGCGCAGCAGGTCCTCGGTGCCGCTCCTGACCGGGATCTCGTAGAAGACGCCGGTCGAGCTGTCGGTGACAGTTGGGATCGTCCCGAGCGTGATGTCGTCGGACTCGACGCTGCGCAAGGTCAGCGCGAACTCCCGCATCGTGCCGACGCCCAGGCTGTCGTCGACCGTCAGCAGCTCGCCGATGCTGTCGACCAGCTGGAAGAGCCGGACCGGGTTGGCGAGCACGCTCAAGCTCGTGGCGCGGTCCGCGAGCTCCTTGAGGAAGCGCTGCTGGCGCGCGATGCGGCCGAAGTCGCTGTCGACGCGCGTGCGCACGAAGCCGAGGGCGTTGCGGCCATCGAGCTCGACGCAGCCCTTGGGCAGGTCGACGTGCGCCTTGGGGTCTGTCATCGGCTTCTCGAGGTACATCGGCACGCCGCCGACGGCGTCGACGATCTTGACGAAGCCCTCGAAGTTGACCTGGACGTAGTGGTCGATCCGGATGCCCGCGACGTCGCGGACGGTCTCGACCAGGCAGTCCGCGCCCCCGTTGTACCAGGCGGCGTTGATGCGCTGGCGCGAGCCGTCGCAGATCGTCACGAGCAGGTCGCGGGGAAAGTTGATCCCGGTGATCTTGTTGCCCTGTGGGTCGATGCGCAGGACCATGATCGTGTCGGTGCGGTGTCCCTCGCGGTCACCGGTGCCGAGGTCCCGGAACTGCTTGCTCAGGTCGTCGCCGGAGTCGTCGCCGACCACGAGCACCGTCTGGGCCTTACTGAGGCCCTGCGGCTCGGACGCGCCCTCGGACACCGGCGGTTGACCGAGGGTGTCCAGGGCGATCCTGGTGCCCATCAGCTCGTGGCGCCCCTGCCAGACGAGCGCGCCGACGGCGAGCGCGACGCCGACCGCGAAGCACAGGACGACGGTGACCACGCGCCGCAGGATCGCCCCGATGCGACGTCGACGAGGCGGTGGGCCGGCCGCAGGCAGCCACCCACCGTCACGTCGCATGTCAAAGAAGTCGGACAGCCCTTCGCCTTCCGTCCGGGGACCGTCCATGGGAGGTCCGGCCGCCCCCGGGCCCGCCCGACCGGACGGGATCGTCACTGGTAGGAAGCTAGCACGTCCCAACCAGCACCAAGGGGAGACACATGGACCATTCACCCACCACCACGCTGGCCGACGTCATCCGAACAGAGACCCGCGAGCGCCAGGACCGTCCGTTGTTGACCGTCTACGACGACACGGTCGGCGCGCGCACGGAGCTGTCCTACGCGACGGCCGACAACTGGGCGGCCAAATCGGCCAACCTGCTGGTCGAGGGGCTCGACCTTGGCGCCGGCACCATCGTCGCGCTGGACCTCGACGGGCACTGGACCGCGGGTGTATTGACCCTGGCCTGCTGGAAGGCGGGCATCGCCGTCACCGGCCATGATGCCGCCACGACCGCCGACGTCGTGTGCTGTCACACGTCGCGGCTGGCGGCGCATCCGTCCGGACCGCTGCTCGTCGTGGGCGACGGACTGCGCGCCGAGCCGTTGGAGCCCATCGCGCCACGCGGCGACATCGTTCTGCTCGGCGAGGACGTCCACGCGTTCGCCGACGACCACGACGGCCCGGACGTGCGAGCCACGACGCCGGCGCTGGTGACCGCGACGGCGACGCTTGATCACGCCGCGGTGCTCGAGCGCGCGGCGGCGTGGCGGGACGCTGTGGGCGGCGGCACGCGCGTCGGGCTGGCGGGCGCGCTCGACGGCGTCGTAGGCCAGCTGCTGCTGGCCGGCGTCGTGACGGCCGGCGGCAGTGTGGTCGCCGATCGCCCGGTCCCCGACAGGCCGCGCTGGCAACGGTGGGCGACCGAGCGGGTCACTGTTGCGGCCGGCGCACCCGCGGCGCTGGCCGACGCCCCGGCCGGGGTGGCCACGATCGCGCTCGAGGCCATGGACGGTGTCTGACCGCGGCGCACGGGACGGCCGGGTCAGGGCATCGCCGCATCGTGGGGAGCCTGCTGCCCGTGTGCGTTGAGCCGGCGGAGCCGCTCGGAGCGCAGCTCCCTGCGGATGCGCGCGTGCTCCTGGCGCCTGCGGTCCTCGTCGGTCTCAGGGTGCAGCGCGGGTACCGCCGTCGACCGCCCGTCGTCGTCGAGCGCGACCATCAACAGGTAGGCGCTGGTCGTGTGCCGGCGGTCGCCGCCGCGCCACGACTCGGCCTCGACGCGCACACCCACCTCAAGCGACGACCGGCCGACGCCGTTGACCCGCGCCATGACGATCAGGACGTCGCCGACGTCGACCGGCTCGAGGAACGACAGGCCGTCGATCGCGGCGGTCACGCACACCTTGCCGCTGTGGCGCGCAGCGGCGATGCCGGCGGCCGAGTCGACCGCCCGCATGACCACGCCGCCGTGGACCTTGCCGAGCTGGTTCGAGTCGGTGACCTCCATGGTCCGCGCCAGGACGACCTCGCTGGCCCGCGGTGTCCTCGTCGGCCGCGTCACGACAGGCGGCCCAGCAGCTGGCGTGCGATCACGACTCGTTGGATCTCCTGTGTGCCCTCGTAGATCTGTGTGATCTTGGCGTCCCGCATGAAGCGCTCCACGGGATAGTCCTTCGTGTAGCCGTAGCCACCGTGCAGCTGAACGGCGTCGGTCGTGACCCTCATCGCGACGTCGCCTGCCTTGAGCTTGGCCATCGAGCTGTACAGCGTGAGGTCGTCGTCGCCGCGGTCCGCCTTCGCCGCGGCCGAGTAGACAAGCTGTCGCGCCGCCGAGGTCTCGGTGACCATGTCGGCCACTATGAACTGCACCCCCTGGAACGCGCCGACCGGCCTGCCGAACTGCCGCCGTTCGGCCACGTACGCGGTCGCTGCGTCGATCGCACCCTGCGCGATGCCGACAGCCTGGGCACCCACCACCAGGCGCGTGTGGTCGAACGCCTGCATGGCGTACGTGAACCCGCGGTCCTGCTCGCCGAGGAGGCGGTCGGCGGGGATCCGGCAGTCGTCGAAGTGCACCTGGCAGGTCGGCGAGCCCTTGATGCCCAGCTTGTCCTCGGCCTTGCCGACCGAGAAGCCGGGGTCGTCGTGGCGCACATAGAAGGCGCTGACGCCGCGCGCGCCCGCGTCGGGGTCGGTCTTGGCGAGCACGGCGAAGGCCGACGACGCGCTGGCCATCGAGATCCACGTCTTCGTGCCGGACAGTACCCACTCGTCGCCGTCCCGCACGGCGCTGGTGCGCATCGCCGCCGGGTCGGAGCCGGCCTCGGCCTCAGAGATGCAGTACGAGATCAGGTCCTCACCCGACGCGATCGCGGGGAACCAGCGCTTCTTCTGCTCGTGGCTGGCCGCCATCAGCAGCGGCATGCTGCCCAGCTTCTGGACCAGAGGGATCACCGAGGACGAGGCACACACGCGTGCGATCTCCTCGACCATCAGGCAGAACGTCAGCGTGTCGGCGCCCGACCCCCCGTACTCCTCCGGGATGTGCAACCCGAGCAGACCGTTCTCGGCGAGCGTGCGGGCCACGTCCCACGGGAACTCGCCGGTCGCATCGATCTCGGCGGCGCGTGGCGCGATCCTGTCGGTGCAGATGGCACGGACCACCTCGCGGAACGCGAGGTGCTCCTCGGTCAGTACGAAGCCGTCAGGCATGGTCGCCGCCCTTCCCTCGGGACTGCCCGCAGGCTACCCGTCCAGCCGGTGTCGCAGGGTCGCGAGCGACCCGCGGACGCGCGGGATGCAGGTTGCGGCGCGCCGGCGGACCGTGCGGTGGCGTGCCCCGCGCACGCGCCGCGTCCGCGACCCGAGCGGCTGGCCTAGACTGCGCCATCGTGGGCCGCCTGCGGATGCTCGGACCTGCCGTGCGTCGCATGCTGGCGCACTGGTCGAACGAGCGCGCCACCCTGCGCCAGGGAGTGACCGCCCTGACGATCTGCGTCACGGTCACCCTGTTCGCCGGCATCATCCTCGGTGCGATGGAGGGCGTGCTCGAGGAGACGCCCGGCCTGCTGGTGCTCGTGCCGTCCGCAATCGGGATGCGCGGCGCGATCTTCGGTGCGCTGGCGGCCCGGCTGGGCACGGGCATGCTGACCGGCCAGTTCACGACGAGCCTGCGCCGCGGCAGCTTCACCGCGGCCAACGTCGAGGCGGCGCTGCTGCTGTCGATGATCACGGCGGTCGCTACGGCCGCGCTGGCATGGGGGACGTCGGGGCTGTTCGGGCTCGAGACGATCGACGTACTCCAGCTGGTGATCGTGTCGTCGGTCGGCGCCGCCGTCGCCAGCGTCGTGGTGCTGGCGGTCACGCTGCTGCTCGCCCGCACTGCGCAGGCGCGCAGCTGGGACATGGATGCGATCGGCACCCCCGCGATCACGGCGACCGCCGACATCTCGACGCTGCCGGCGTTGCTGCTCGGCGTGCTGCTGCTTGGCAACCCCGCCCTCCACGTCGTGCTCGGCGGCCTCCTGCTGGGCGCCGCCGTAGGCGCACTCGTGTTGGGGTTGCGCAGCCCCAGCCAGCTGACACGCCGGGTGATGCACGAGAGCCTGCCCGTGCTCGGCTACGCGGCGCTCATGGGCGTCCTGGCGGGCACCGTGCTGGAGACACGACTGGAGACGCTGGTCACCGACCCGGCCCTGCTCGTGGCCGTGCCGCCGTTCATCGCCTCGTCGGGGGCGCTGGGCGGCATCCTGTCGGCGCGCCTGTCGTCGCACCTGCACGTCGGCCTGATCGAGCCGGCGCGCGCGCCGGATGCGCCGGCCGCGCTGGAGGGCAGCCTGACGCTGGTGCTCGCGGTCGTGGGGTTCACCGTCGTGGGCGTGGCCACCTGGATCGGCGCGTCGGTGTTCGGCATCACTGCACCGCCCGCGTGGCAGCTCGTCGCCGGGCTGGTCAGTGGTGGGCTGCTCGCGGCGGTGCTGCTGTTCTTCGTCGGGTACTACGCCGCCACGGCGTCGTACAGGTTCGGGCTGGACCCGGACAACTCGTCGATCCCGATCGTGACGTCGAGCATGGATTTTCTCGGAATCCTGTGCCTCGTGGTCGGTATATCTCTGGTAGGACTCGGATGACGATCTCAGGTAACGATGCGGCGGGTCACCCCCTCGCCGCGAGACGTGCGGCGTCAGCCGCGAGGCTCGGCCACGAAGCGGTGGGTCACGGATAGGCATGCGCAACCTCAAGGATCTGCTTACTGACGCCAAGGACGCGTCGGAGCTCATGGTCGACCTGGCCTACGCCGCGGTCTTCTTCGACGACGACGACCTGGCCCGTGAGGTCATCCACCTCGAGGAGCGGATGGACGAGGCCGTCCACGAGATGCGCATCGTGTGCATGCTCGCCAGCCGGTCGCCCGACGACGCCGAACACATGGCCGCGATCCTAGCGATGGCCAACTCGATGGAGGAGATCGCCGACGCGGCCGAGGACGTCGCGCGCGTCGTGCTCAAGGACCTCGGTGTCCCGAGTGAGCTGCGGGACGACCTGCGCCACGCGGAGGAGGTCATGGCTCGCGTCAAGCTGCGCGACGGCAACGTGCTGTCGAACCGCACGCTGGCCGACGCCATGCTGCCCAGCGAGACCGGCATGTGGATCATCGCGCTGCGCCGCGACGTCGACTTCATCTACGGGCCCGACGGCGACTTCGTCCTCGCCGACGGCGACGTGCTGATCCTCCAGGGACCCCCTGAGGGCGTCGACCTCGTGCGGGAGCTCGCCGGCGGCGATGCCTTCGGGCTGCGCCCACCGGCCCAGGAGGGCCGGCTGACCAACCTCGACCGCGCCGTCGACCTGCTGATCGAACTCAAGAACGTCGCCGAGGTCGCGGTCGGCATGGCCTACTCGGCCATCCTGTTCCGCGACGCGGGGCTGGCGGCCGAGGTCGGCCGGCTCGAAGACCGTTGCGACGACCTGTACTACGACCTGCAGCGCTGGGTGCTCCGAGCCGCCGGCGACCTCGACGACGACGAGATCGACGAGCTGCGCGGGCTCATGGAGATCGGGCTGTCCAGCGAGCGCATCGCCGACGCGGCGCAGGAGATGACCCGCATCGCCGAGTCCGACGACGACCCCCACCCGGTGATCGCAGCCGCCCTCGCCGCCGCTGACGAGATCGTCACCGACGCCGTGGTCCACCAGGGCTCCGCAGCCGAGGGCTCCAGCCTGCGCGAGCTGTCGATCGAGACCGAGTCCGGCATGTACGTCCTGGCGATCAACCGCGACGGGCGTTGGATCTACCGGCCGCGTGGCTACCGGGCCCTGGTCGTCGGCGACCGCCTGTTGGCGACCGGCCCGGAGGAGGGCGTCGAACTCCTGCGAGGGCTCACCGGTGACCCGCGCCCCGCGGTCCCCGAGGACGGCTACGGCGTGTGATGTCCCCGCTCGCCCGACACGGTGGCGTGAAGTCGTGCATCCGGCGAGCCGCCTGCGGACGAAGCACCTTGTCGGCGCGCTGAACAAGACCAAGAGATCACCGTCCGGGCGCCGAACGACCGCGCGTTCACACGCCTCGCCCGCGACCTCGGCTGGAAAGGCTCGCGCGAGCGCGGTGCGTTCAGGTTCCTGGCCGAGGCCGCCGGGGTGGAACTGGTCAGCACGTCCCCTCCCACCAGCAGTCCGTAGCTCGCGGATGAGCACCGACATCTTCCGAACGGATCAACGGTGGCGCAGGTGGTGAACCTCGCCGGCATGCAGTTCGACGGTCGTGCCGGCATCCGTCTCGACGATCAGCGCCCCGCCGTCGGTGACCGCGATCGCCGTGCCGAGGATCGCCTTCCCGTCCGCCTGCTCGACACGCACCGGCCGGCCCAAGGTGGCGCAGCGCTCGCGGTAGGCGGGCAGGAAGGCGACCGGGTCCTCGGACCACCCGGTGTGGCGGCGGTCGACCCGCTCGACGAGCGCCGGGAGCACGCGCCAGCGGTCGACCGGCCGTCGGCCGACCTCCGACAGCGACGTGGCGGCCGCCAGGTGCTCCGGGCGGCCGACGCTGCGCCAGTCCACGTTGACGCCGATCCCCACGACCACGACCCCCGGTGCAGGCGACTCGACCAGGATCCCGGCGCACTTGCGGCCGTCGGCCAGCAGGTCGTTGGGCCACTTCAGGCTCAGCTCGGCACCCGGGACCAACGGTTCGCACGCCTCCGCGAGCGCCAGTCCGACCAGCAGGGGCAGCAGCGCGAGCAGGGCCAGGTCCCGGTCGGTGCGCAGGAGCAGCGAGCCCATGAGCGACGACCCCGGCGGTGCGCTCCAGCTGCGACCCTGGCGCCCGCGCCCCGCAGTCTGCTGGTCGGCGAGCACCAGCAGCCCAGCCTCGGCTCCCGCAGCGGCTCTCCTGGCGACCTCGGCGTTCGTCGAGCCGATGTGGTCGAACCAGGACACGCGTGACACCAGCGTCGGCCCCGTGACCAGGCGTTGCAGCACGCGGCCGCTGGGCTGGGTCATGGCAGGACCGGGTCCCGCAGCGACGGCGCCACGTGGCAGTGCTCGGGTCGTCGGCTCATGGTGACTCCGGACGGCACGGGTCGGCTGGGTGCCGCCGTGCAAGGATGACCTGATCGTGTGGCGTTGCACGGACCGACACAATGTGTGGGTCGTCACACGGGCGGACCGCCGTCGGCCGCCGCGCACCGGGTCATGCCCGGACCGCGAACCCACGACCGAAAGGCTCGGTGTTGACTGACACGACCGCTGAGAAGCTGGCCGAGCTGCGGCGTCGCATCTTCGAGGCCGAGCATGCGGGCAGCGAGCGTGCCGTCGCCAAGCAGCACGCCAAGGGCAAGCTCACGGCGCGGGAGCGGCTCGACCTGCTGCTCGACGAGGGCTCGTTCGTCGAGCTCGACAGCCTCGCGGTGCACCGCGCGCGGGGCTTCGGCGTCGAGGATCGCCGGATCTACGGCGACGGCGTTGTCACCGGCTACGGCACGGTCGACGGCCGGGAGGTCGGCGTGTTCTCGCAGGACTTCACCGTGTTCGGTGGCTCGCTGGGGGAGGTGTTCGCCGAGAAGATCTGCAAGGTGATGGACATGTGCGTGCGCATGGGCGTGCCGATGATCGGGATCAACGACTCGGGCGGCGCACGGATCCAGGAGGGCGTGGTCGCGCTCGGCGGGTACGGCGACATCTTCTTCCGCAACGTTCAGGCCTCAGGGGTGATCC
This sequence comes from Euzebyales bacterium, assembly GCA_035461305.1. Taxonomy (NCBI): domain Bacteria; kingdom Bacillati; phylum Actinomycetota; class Nitriliruptoria; order Euzebyales; species Euzebyales bacterium. The sequence goes on from DATHVN010000207.1 coordinate 22,639, forward strand.
CGCAGATCTCGGCCGTCATGGGGCCGTGCGCCGGCGGCGCCGTATACAGCCCGGCGATGACCGACTTCGTGCTGATGGTGCGCGAGACGTCGCACATGTTCATCACCGGCCCCGAGGTCATCAAGACCGTCACCGGTGAGGACGTGTCGTTCGAGGAGCTCGGCGGCGCGATGGCGCACTCGACGCGTTCGGGGGTCGCCCACGTGGCGGCCGACGACGAGGAGACATGCCTGTCAGACATCCAGTTCCTGCTGGGGTACCTGCCACAGAACAACCTCGAGGACCCCCCGCGGCTGGTGTCCGTGGACGACCCCCAGCGCACCGACGCGTCGCTGGACGCGTTCATGCCGGACTCGGCCAGCGTGCCCTACGACGTGCGGAAGATCGTCGCCACGGTCGTCGACGAGCGCGAGTTCTTCGAGGTGCACCCGAACTGGGCGCCCAACATCGTCGTCGGCTTCGCCAGGTTGGACGGCACCTCGGTCGGCGTCGTGGCCAACCAGCCGATGCACCTGGCCGGCGTGCTCGATTCCGAGTCGTCACAGAAGGGCGCGCGGTTCGTGCGGACCTGCGACGCGTTCAACATCCCGATCGTGACGTTCGTCGACGTGCCAGGGTTCATGCCGGGCACCGACCAGGAGTGGGGTGGGATCATCCGGCACGGAGCGAAGCTGCTGTACGCATACTGCGAGGCGACGGTCCCCAAGCTGACGGTCATCCTGCGCAAGGCCTACGGCGGCGCCTACGACGTGATGGGCTCAAAGCACGCCGGCGCCGACATCAACTACGCGTGGCCGACCGCCGAGATCGCCGTCATGGGCGCGCAGGGCGCGGTCAACATCCTGCACCGCCGCGAGCTGGCCGCCGCCGACGATGTCGAGTCGGCCCGCGCCGCGTTCATCGACCAGTACGAGCACGAGCTGGCCAACCCGTGGCGCGCGGCCGAGCGCGGCTACCTCGACGCCGTGATCGAGCCGTCCGAGACCCGCCCAAAGCTCGTCAAGGCCCTGCACCTGGCACGCACCAAACGCGTGCAGCGACCACCCCGCAAGCACGGCAACATCCCGTTGTGAGCGGGTGTCAGCCCCCTCCCGCCGAGCACCTCGGCACCCACCGGTCGAAGTCCGGCTGGTCGACCTCCTGGAGCTCGACGAGCCACTCGTAGGACCGGCCGGGCGCCAGCAGGAGCGGGTTGTAGCTTGCACCGATGACAAGCTCCGCATCACGACCGCGACCACGCCACAGCGACCCTGCCCCTCATGGGTGCCGCTGGCCTCGGCCCGCAGGACGAAGCACTGCCCGGCGTCGGAGCCGTCCGGACAGCGACCTCGTCGAACGCGGTCCACTCCAGCGTCGGGTCGTCCGACCGCGCCGCGCAGCCGGCGAGGGCGAGCGCGGCGAGCAGCGGCACCTGCCACCGGGGTGCGCGCGACCCATCGAGCCATCGTCGGGCAAGCCTACACAGGCCCCTCCGGCGGCGACAGCCCCTCGATGCACGCTCGACGGCAACAGCACGACGCCGTCGACGCCGTCGGAAGCGCCGTGCCAGACTCGGGTCATGGAGTCCGAGCGCATCGTGGTGACCGGGGGTCACCCCACCGATGCCGAGTTGGCCGCGGTCACCGCCGCCCTGGCCGAGCACCGGCAGACCGCCCGGTCGGGGGTGAGGACCGTCCGGTCGCGCTGGATCCACGCCGCCCGGCTCGAGGCCTGTGGTCACCCGCCGATCGACAGCCCCATGGCCATCGACCGCGTGGTGCCGACCGGCTGACGAGGCCTACTCGGTGACGGTCAGGGTGCCCTCCATGCCGGCCGCCCGGTGGCCGGCCACGTCGCAGTAGTACGTGTAGGTGCCGGGCTCCAGCTCGACGGTGCCCGAGTCCGACTCGCCGCCCGCCGCGTCGAGGATCTTGCGGTTGTCGAGCTCCTCGAGCACGACGTTGTGCTCGTTCGCCCCCTGGTTGTCGAGCTCGACGTCGACCGTCCCGGCCGCCACCTCCTGGGGTGCCTCCTGGTAGTCGATGTCGATGGCGACCCAGGTCGCGGGTCCGCCACCGCCCGCCTCGGCCTCGCCACCACCGGCGGACTCGGTCGCCTGCAGCTCGGCGCGCTGCTCGGCCGAGACCTGTTGGATCTCAGCGACCTTGGGCTCCGAGCTGAGGCAGCCGGTCAGCAGCAGGCCGGTCACGACGGCGACGATGATGCGCAGTGGTCGGCCCATCGGTGCAGTCCTCGCTAGGTCGCTGGGTGGGTGTCGTGGTCCGCCTTGGCATGGGCACGGCGGTGATGGCGTCAGCCGAACGACTGCGGCATTGTAGCGACCAGCGCCTCCGGTCCGGCGCGGCACGGCCGCCGACGTGGCCGCACGGCACCGGCCCGCCGCCGCAGCGCACAGCCAATCCCGCTCACGGACCGGCAGCGGCCCAAGTAGCATGCGTTCCGCCCCCATCGACGCAGGAGGATGTGCACGCGTGCCTGGTTCCACGCCGCCGGTGGCGTCCGTGCTGGTCGCCAACCGTGGCGAGATCGCGTGGCGGATCTTCCGGGCGTGCCGCGAGCTTGGCATCCGCGCGATCGGTGTGTTCTCGGAGGCGGACCGTGGCGCGCCGTGGCTTGCCGCCGCCGACGACGCGTTCCTGCTGGGGCCGGCGTCGCCCGCTGAGAGCTACCTGCACGTCGAGCGGCTGATCGGCGTGGCACGACGTGCGGACGCCGAGGCGGTGCATCCCGGGTACGGGTTTCTGTCGGAGAACGCCGACTTCGCCCGCGCCGTGACCGACGCGGGGCTGGTGTGGGTCGGCCCCCCGCCGGATGCGATCACCGCGATGGGCGACAAGTTGTCGGCGCGGGCCACCGCCGAGGCGGCCGGCGTGCCGGTCGTGCCGGGCACGGCGGAGCCGACCGACGACGCCGGTCAGGTCGCGGCCTTCGCTGAGACCCACGGCTATCCGCTCGCGATCAAGGCGGCGTTCGGTGGCGGAGGACGCGGCCTGCGGGTCGTGCGCTCGGCCGACCGCCTCGCCGCGGCACTGGAGGGGGCGCAGCGCGAGGCCATGGCGTCCTTCGGCCGGGGCGAGGTCTACCTCGAGCGGTACCTGGCCCGGCCCCGCCACATCGAGGCACAGGTCCTGGGCGACGTCCACGGGACATGCCTGTTCCTGGGCGAGCGGGACTGCTCGACGCAGCGGCGCCACCAGAAGCTGATCGAGGAGGCACCGGCACCCGGGCTCGCCCAGGAGGTGCGTGACGGGCTGGGGGCCGCGGCGGTCGCGGTCAGCCGGCAGGTCGGCTACGCGGGCGCTGGGACGGTTGAGTTCCTCGTCGCCGACGACCGGTTCTACTTCCTGGAGATGAACACCCGCCTGCAGGTCGAGCATCCGGTGACCGAGCTGGTGACCGGCATCGACCTGGTGCACTGGCAGCTGCGGACCGCGGCCGGCGAGGCGGTCCCGTGGTCCCAGGACGACATCGTCCCGCGTGGGCATGCGATCGAGGTCCGCATCAACGCCGAGCGTCCGACAGCCGACTTTGCGCCGGCGGCCGGACGGATCACGCGGTGGGACCAGCCAGCAGGCCCCGGTGTGCGGGTCGATGCCGGCGTGGTCGCCGGGTGGGAGGTGCCCACGACCTACGATTCGCTGCTCGCGAAGCTGATCTGCTGGGGTGCCGACCGCGAGCACGCGCGCCGTGTGCTGGTCCGGGCGATCGACGAGTTCGAGGTCGAGGGGGTGCCGACCACCCTGTCGTTCCATCGCTTCGCGCTCACCCACCCCGACACGATCGCCGGGCGTGTCTCGACGATCAGCGTCGAGCAGGACTGGGACCTGTCGGCGCTGCCACCCGAGGCCGACACGACGCCTGCCGAGGGACCGGCGGCGCCGTCACGGACCTACACGGTGGAAGTGGAGGGGCGCGCCCTGCAGGTCGCCGTGTTCGATCCCGATGCCGGCGAACGCAGGCCGCGGCGCAGCCGGCGCAGCGGATGGACCGGGGCGCGTGGCGGCGATGCCACGCTGACCGCCCCCATGCAGGGCACGGTCGTCAAGCTCGCCGTCGACGTCGGCGAGACCGTGGCCGCCGGCGACCTCGTGGTCGTGCTCGAGGCGATGAAGATGGAGAACCACGTCGTCGCCCACCGCGACGGCACCGTCAGCGCACTGCTCGTCGACGCGGGCGCGGTGGTCCAGCAGGGCGAGCCGCTGTTCACGATCGACGCGGCCGACGCCTGACCGCCTGCGGGGCGTGGTTGACCGACGCCCCATTCTGGGGAGCCTGGGCGGCGCCGTGTGCCTGGTGAGATCCCTCCCCGGATGGGCTACTTCGCGCCGATCACGACGAAGCCGACCTTCCCCCTCGTGTGGCCGGTCTCCCGATCGTAGGACGTCTCCTCCTGCACCCGGATCTGCGCCGACCGCTGCTTGAGGTTGCGGCAGGAGCACCGGTGTGACGGGTGCGCGATCCTCCCGGCCTCCGTGCACCAGGATCTCGCCGTTCGGCAGCGTCGTGACGGTCGGGTACCACCGGCCCGGGCGGTCGAGTCCGCCAGGCGCGTCACCGTCTGGCTGTCCGGGTCGAACAGGTTCACATCGCTGACCGCGTCGAACTGCGAGCCGCCCGGGAAGCCATACTCATCGCCTCCGGTGATCAGGACCTGGCCGCTCCACGGGAGGATCGTCTGGGCACTGCAGAACAGGTTCGTGCTGGTCGGCACCGGCAGCGTCGTGTGGCTGGAAGGTGCCAGGCCCTTGGCAGGGTCCCAGATGTCGTAGCTGAACGCCTTCAGCTCCAGGCCCTGACGGTCGGTGCCGTAGGTCATCACCTTGCCGTCCGGCAGCACCACGGCGCGGATCGCGCTCAGCGGCCACTCGGCGGCACCGGTCCAGGTGCCGTCGACGTGCGCGCTGGCGTCGCCGGCGACCGACTCGGCGTCGCGCGCCTCGGCGCCGGTGTCGGCGCCCCTCGATGACCGGCCCGGCCGGGCCGTCCTCGTCGGGCGTCTGTGCAGCGGCTGGCGCCGCCAGGATGAGCAACATCACGATCGCGATCGCGGTGATCCTGATCGCGGCCATTCCAACGCGAACGAGCACCACGAAGTCGTCAACCTCCGTCGTTCAGGTCGCCGCGACCGCTGCGTAGCAAGGGTCAGACGGTGCGTGTCACCACGCCCGTTCACGCACGTTCCCGCCCGGCGACGCCGGTCCTGCTGCCTTCGTAGGACCACGTCCGACGAAGAATCACAACCAGTGCGCGACGACACTACGACACGATGCTCCTCCGCAACGAAGCAGAGGTCTACCAGGAGACACTCAGCGAAATGCTGCTGATGGAGAAACCACGATTACAGAGTGTTATTGCGGATCGACGACGCCCCGCTGATCCCCGGCATCGTGAGAAGCTCGAGGGCCACGCCGTACGACACCAGGTGCGCCCCGTCCCGGGGGTCGCGGCCCGTCAGCGTGGCGACACGGTCCAAACGGTACGCCAGGGTGTGGCGGTGGATGCGCAGCTCCGCCGCCGCCGGCCCGGGACGGCACCCGTGCGCGAGGTAGGCACGCAGGCTCGCGATCAGTGCCGGCGAGCCGTCGTCCCGATCCAGCAGCGGACCGAGCATCCGGCTGACGAAGGCATCCGATGCCTCCGTTGCGCCCGTCCCGGCCAGGAAGCCCGACACACCCAGCGTGTCGACGGTGACCTCGATGCCCTCGCCGGCCTGCACCACGGCGGCGGCGGCCTCGCGCAGCGCGGTCGCCAGGCCGCCGATGTCGCGCTGCACGTTGCTGCGTCCCACCCGCAGCGGGCCGAGCACACGTGCGCGCGCCGCATCCATGACGTCCCGGCCCACCCGTGCCGCGGCAGGCTGCACGACGAGGTGCACCATGTCGTCGATCATGCCCGCGGCCACGGAGTCGCCACCGACTGCATCCTCGACCACACGGCACACGGTCGCCGTCGGCGTGCCCGGCGGAGCAGCCACAGCCAGCACGTGGTACGGCGCCCCCGGATCGAGGCCGAGCCCCGCGAGGCGATCGGCGAGCTGGTTGGTGCCCGCCCGCCCGGTGCGCGCGTCATCGAGCATCGCGCCGACCGTCGCGCGCCGCTGCGCTCTGGCCGACACACCCCGCGACAGCGCGACCGCGGCCGCCGAGACCGCCTGCTCGAGCAGCAACATCTGGCTGTCGTCGAGCTCGACCCGCGACACGACCGCGAGCACGGCCTCGATCTCGTCGGCGGCCCGCACCGGCGCAGCGGTCACGATCCGGTCGCCCAGCATGAACCGCACCCTCGCCCGTGGACGCGGCGGCAGCACCGCCCACAGCCGGCCGGGGTCGACGGCGCCGTCGGCGACCCCGTGCCGTGCGAGCACGTGGCCGAACGCGTCGAACAACGCCACGTCGACGCCGGCGATCGCCCGGGCAGTGACCGCCAACACCTCGTCGATCCCGCCACCCGACGTGACGGCGGCAAGCATCCGGCGGTGCAGGTCCAGGGCCCGGCGCAGGCCGAGGTCATGGGCCTCGAACACGCGCCGAGACACGTACCGGGTCACGGCGATGAACGGCACCTCGTAGGGCACCGTGAACAGGGGGAGCCCACGACGGTCCGCCTCGGCGAGCATCGCCGGCGGTACCGCGTCCAGCCAGATGCCGACACCGAAGCCGACGGCGGGGCACCCGACACGGTCGAGGCCTGCGATCAGGTCCCGCTGGAGATCAGCGTCGTCCTTGACGGCCAGCCCGGTGGTGAGCAGCAGCTCGCCACCCTCCAGCCATGGCGTCGGATCGGGGGTCTCGCTGATGTGCGCCCAGCGGATCGGGTCGGTGCGCCCGACGCCGGCGGCGCCGGCCACGAGCTCGAGCCCGAGATCCGCGTCGGCCAGCAGCTGACGCACCCCGATGCTCACGGGACGAGCCGGAACACCCGACTGTGCGCCATGTGTCCAATCATATCGGAGCACAACGCCCGATCGTTGTGGAAGTCTTCGACAACGCTTGGCCACATGGCTGAGGACGCGGAGTGGGACCGCTTCGTAAGCTGACGTCCTCATCGCGCACGCCACCACAACGTCGCGGAGCCGTCCCGCACGAACGACGTCATCGGCGGCTCCGTCGGACAGGACACTGAGGCAAAGGAGCTCGTCGTGGCCGACCGGACCGTCCAGAACTTCATCGATGGCGAACTGCGGCCGATCAGCGACGGCAGGATGGCCCCGCTGACCGACCCCGCGACCGGGACCGAGTTCGCCCAGGCACCCATCTCGGGCCCCGCCGACATCGACGCGGCGTGCAGGGCCGCCGCCCGTGCGTTCGAGACCTGGCGGCGCTTCACACCCGCTGAGCGCAGCCTCGCGCTGCTGCGCATCGCCGATGCGTTCGAGGAGCACGGCGAGGAGCTGATCCGGGCCGAGTGCGACAACACCGGCAAGCCGTACCAGCTCACGCTCGACGAGGAGCTGCCACCAGCCTGCGACCAGATCCGCTTCTTCGCGGGAGCCGCGCGGGTGCTCGAGGGCCGGGCGGCCGCGGAGTACATGGCCGGGCACACGTCGATGGTCCGCCGCGAGCCGGTGGGCGTCTGCGCGCAGGTCACGCCGTGGAACTATCCGCTGATGATGGCGGTCTGGAAGTTCGCCCCCGCGATCGCCGCCGGCAACACCGTCGTGCTCAAGCCGTCCGACACCACCCCGGTCAGCACGGTGATGATGGCCGAGATCATGGCCGAGTTTCTGCCCCCCGGCGTGTTCAACGTGGTCTGCGGCGACCGCGACACGGGGCGTGCCCTCGTGGCCCACGACATCCCCGACATGGTGTCCGTGACCGGCAGCGTCCGGGCCGGCCGGCAGGTCGCCGAGGCGGCAGCCGCCGACCTCAAGCGCGTGCACCTGGAGCTGGGCGGCAAGGCCCCCGTCATCGTGTTCGACGACGCCGACCTCGAGGGCGCCGCCGAGATGATCGCCGGCGCCGGGTACTTCAACGCCGGGCAGGACTGCACCGCCGCCACCCGCGTGCTCGCGGGGCCGGGCATCCACGACGACTTCGTGTCCGCGCTCGCCGACCAGGCGAAGGCGACCACCACGGGTGGGCCCTACGACGAGGGCGTCGACTACGGCCCGCTCAACAACGCCGACCAGCTCGCGCGCGTCTCCGGCTTCTTCGAGCGCCGTCCCGACCACGCACAGATCGTCACGGGCGGCAACCGCGCAGGTGTCGGCGACGGGTTCTTCTGGCAGCCCACCGTGGTCGCCGACCTGCGCCAGGACGACGAGATGATCCAGACCGAGATCTTCGGGCCGGTGATCACCGTCCAGCGCTTCGACGACGAGGAGAAGGCGCTGGCCTGGGGCAACGACGTGGAGTACGGCCTCGCCGCCAGCGTCTGGACGAAGGACCACGGCCGCGCGATGCGCATGGCGGCCGGCCTCGACTTCGGCTGCGTGTGGATCAACACCCATATCCCGATCGTCGCCGAGATGCCTCACGGCGGGTTCAAGCACACCGGCCACGGCAAGGACCTGTCGATGTACGGGTTTGAGGAGTACACACGGATCAAGCACGTAATGAGCAACATCGAGGTGTGAACGGGATGACTGAGGCCTTGCGCAGCGACAGGTCACTTGGAGACCTCGACCAGCGACAGCGACAGGTCACGTGGAGACCTCGAGCAGCGACAGCGACAGGTCACGTGGAGACCTCGAGCAGCGACAGCGACAGGTCCCTCGAGCAGCGACCGCGATAGGTCACGTGGAATGACGGCACACAACACCCTGGCCGACGGCCACCTCTGGCTGCACTTCACCCGCACGCACGACTGGATGGGCCCCGAGCCGTCCGTCCCGGTGCTCGACCGCGGCGAGGGCTGCTATGTCTGGGATGTCGCCGGCCGGCGCTACCTCGACGGGTTGTCGGCGCTGTTCTGCGTGCAGGTCGGCTACGGGCGGTCCGAAATGGTCGAGGCGGCGGCGACGCAGATGGCCCGGCTGCCGTTCGCGACCAACTGGGCGACCGCGCACCAGCCGGCGATCGACCTCGCCGCCCAGCTCGCAGAGCGCTTCCCGGGCGACCTGAACCACGCGTTCTTCGTAAACTCCGGCTCGGAAGCGGTCGAGTCGGCGATCAAGCTCGCCCGCCAGTACCACAGCGCCCGAGGCGAGCACCAGCGGCAGAAGATCATCAGCCGGGTCTACGCCTACCACGGCACCACGCTCGGAGCGTTGGGCGTCACCGGGCTCGAGGCGCTGTCCGACCCATTCCAGCCGCTGGTCCCGGGCCACATCCACGTGCCCAACACCAACGCGTACCGACCGCAGGTCGAGGACCCCGCCGGCGCGATCGAGGAGGCGATCGTCGACGCCGGGCCCGAGACCGTGTCGGCGGTGTTCCTCGAACCGGTCCAGAACGCCGGCGGCTGTTTCGTGCCGCCCGCGGGCTACTTCCAGCGCGTGCGGGAGATCTGCGACCGGCACGGGGTGCTGCTGGTCTCCGACGAGGTCATCTGTGCGTTCGGCCGGCTCGGCAGCTGGACCGGCGCCGAGAGGTACGAGTACCTGCCCGACATCATCACGTTCGCCAAGGGCGTCACGTCGGCCTACGCCCCGCTGGGCGGCATGGTGTTCCGCTCCGAGCTGGCCCGCGCGCTCAACAAGGAGCCGACCGATATGTTCCTGCACGGGTCGACGTGGGGCGGCCATCCGGTCGCGTGCGCCGTCGCGTCGGCGAACATCGGTGTGTTCGAGTCCGACGACGTGCTCGGCAACGTGCAGCGCAACGAGCAGTGGTTCAGCGACCAGCTCCACGAGCTGCAGGCGCGTCACGACATCGTGGGCGACGTCCGCGGCACCGGCTACTTCTGGGCACTGGAGCTGGTCAAGGACCGGGACCGCAAGATCGGCTTCGACGCCGGCGAGACCGAGGAGCTGCTGCGCGGCTTCCTGTCACGCCGCCTGCTGGAGCTCGGCCTGATCTGCCGCGCGGACGACCGCGACGAGCCGGTGATCCAGATCTCGCCGCCGCTGGTGGCCGACCGGGTCGTGCTCGGCGAGCTGGTCGGCACGCTCGACACGGTGCTCGGCGAGGCACGAGCGCGGCTCGAGCCCGGGCGAACCGCGCCGGCCCCCGACCGGGCACCCGGCGGACCTGGCACGACCAGTCCCTGACCACGACCGGTTCCGGACAGGAGCGCACATGCTGATCGGCCTTCCCACCGAGATCAAGGACCGCGAGCGCCGCGTGGCGCTCGATCCGAACGCCGTCGCCGCTGCGGTCAAGGCCGGTCACCCCGTGGTCGTGCAGGCCGGAGCCGGTGTGGGAGCGGGCTTCGACGACACCGAGTACGAGAAGGCCGGTGCCCAGATCGTCGAGGGCGCGGACGATGCCTGGGCCGCCGACCTGGTCGTCAAGGTCAAGGAGCCACAGCCCAGCGAGTTCGCGTACTTCCGCGACGATCTGACGCTGTTCACCTACCTGCACCTGGCGGCCGAGCCCGATCTGGCGCACGCCCTGGCGTCCGCCGGCGTCGCCGCCTACGCGTACGAGACCCTGACCGAAAAGGGCAAGCTGCCGCTGCTGGCACCGATGAGCGAGATCGCCGGGCGGACCGCACCGATCGCAGGCGCCACGTACCTGGCCGCCCACCTTGGCGGCTCCGGTGTGCTGATCGGTGGCGCGGCCGGCGTGCCACAGGCGCGGGTGGTCGTGGTCGGGCTCGGCGTCGCCGGTGGGCTCGCCGCGCGTGGCGCGAGGGGCCTCGACGCGGTCGTGATCGGCGTCGACGTCGACCTCGCAAGGCTCGGCGAGGCCGCCCACGACGGCGACGTGACCACAACGGTCGCGTCCAACGAGCGCGCGGTCGGCGAGGTCGTCCACGACGCGGACATGGTCATCGGTGCGGCGCTGGTCCCCGGTGCCCGGGCACCGGTCGTGGTCACCGAGGAGCACGTCGCGTCGATGCGACCGGGATCGGTCATCGTGGACCTCGCGATCGACCAGGGCGGGTGCATCGAGACCGGGCGCCCGACCACGCTGTCGGACCCCATCTACGTCGCGCACGAGGTCGTGCACTACTGCGTGACGAACGTGCCCGGTCAGTACCCGCGCACCGCGAGCCGCGCGCTGTCGGCCGCCGTGACGCCGCGCCTGCTGGCGCTGCTCGACGACCCCGAGTCCCCCAGGCTCACCGGTGCGCTCAACGTCCACCGCGGCGAGATCATCCACCCGGCCGTGGCGGAGGCGCTCGCATGAGGCCCCGGCGCGGCACCGTCCTGACCTCAGACAGCGTCAGCGACAGGTCACATCCATGACCTCAGACAGCGTCAGCGACAGGTCGCATCAATGACGGCGACTCCGGCGTTCCTGCATCCCTTCGCGCGGCCCGCGGCCGGCGTCGACGAGTTCCTCACGATCACGCGCGGCGAGGGCGCCACGCTGTGGGACGACCATGGCAACGACTACGTCGACGCCATGGCGGGGCTGTGGTACTGCAACGTGGGCTACGGACGGGACGAGATCGCCGAGGCGGTCGCCGGTCGGCTGCGGGACCTGGGCGCGTACCACGCGTTCGAGCGCTTCACGCCGCCGGTCGCCGACGCGCTGGCCGACCGCATCAGCGGGCTGGCGCCCGAGCCGGGCTCGCGGGTGTTCTTCACCAGCAGCGGTTCGGAGGCGGTGGACTCGGCCATGAAGATCGCGCGGCTGACCCACGCCCTGGCTGGCGAGCCGCGACGCACGGTGATCGTAAGTCGCCGGCCGAGCTACCACGGTGTCACCTACGGTGGGGTCACGGCGACGGGGCTCCCGGCCAACCAGGAGGGGTTCGGGCCGTTGCTGCCCGACGTCGTCCAGGTCGACAAGGACGACCTCGACGCGCTTCGGGCCCTGTTCGTGGCCCAGGGCGATCGCGTCGCCGCCGTCATCGCCGAACCCGTGATCGGTGCCCCCGGCGTCTACCCGCCCGCATCGGGCTACCTCGAGAGCATCCGCGGTCTGTGCGACGAGCACGGCGCGCTGCTCATCTGCGACGAGGTCATCTGTGGGTTCGGACGGCTGGGCACGTGGTGGGGGTCCCAGCACTACGGCGTCCGCCCCGACATGACGACCTTCGCCAAGGCCGTAACGTCGGGCTACCAACCGCTGGGTGGGGTCGTGATCGCGCCGTCGGTGGCCGACGTGCTCGCCAAGGACCCTCAGACCGTGCTGCGGCACGGCCACACCTACAGCGGCCACCCCGCCGCGTGCGCCGCGGCGATGGCCGCGCTCACGATCACAGAGCGCGAGGATCTGTTGTCTCGGGCGGTGATGGTCGGTGAGCGGCTGGGGGCGGGCCTGCGTGGCCTGCTCGACGCAGGACTCGTGGCCGAGGTCCGGGGCGCCGGCGCCGTGTTCGGCGTCGGCCTTCATCCACACACCGCTGCGTTCGATGTGCGCGAAGCACTGCTCGCCGAGGGCGTCATCGTGCGTCCGATCGGCACGTCGACCCTGGCGTTGTGCCCGCCGCTCGTCATCACCGACGCCCAGATCGACGACTGCGTCGCCGCCCTGGTGCGGGTGCTCGACGCGCTCGGCGGGGCGGCTGGCCCGTCATAGCGTCCGCCCGGAGACGGGGCACAGCCGGTTCCCGCCGGCACCGACGCCGGCGGAGCGATGAACGAAGGAGCAAGCACCATGGCCGTTGTGTTCCCAGGAAGCCCCGACCGCCGTGACTTCCTGCGCGGCTCGGCGTATCTCACCGGCGGTGCCTTCCTGGCGGCCGCGGCGGGATCTCCGCCGAGTCGGCGCAGAACGCCGGGGCCTCCGAGGGTGTGTCGGCGGCCCGTCGGCCGCGGCGCAGGGGCGGTGACGTGCTGAACGTCTCCAACTGGCCGCTGTACATGGACACCGGCGATGAGGACGAGCTGTCGCACCCGACGCTGGACGCCTTCACCGGCGCATTCGCTGCCATGGCAGTCCGGCATGACGGGCATCGGCGTCAACCCGACGGCCGTCGACATGCGGATCACGAGTGTCAACGACCTCTTCGACGAGTCGCTCGCCGGTCGCGTCACGATGCTCACCGAGACGCGCGACACGATGGGCCTGGTCATGTCCGGCATGGGCATCGACCCGCTCGACCACACCGTGGAGGAGTACGAGGAGGCGATCGCCAGGCTCCAG
>DATHVN010000208.1 GCA_035461305.1 Euzebyales bacterium
TCGACGACGCGGACACCGCGGCACTGAGGGCAGTCGGCCTCGGCGCCGAGGTCGTCTTGCCACCGGCCTCACCGGTCGTGGATCGGTCGACGTCCGGACGGCGCAGCCGGTGGTCACGACGGCACCGGCCGTTCACCGCGGGCGCCAGGCAGGCCCTCGAGCGAGCCCTTCGCGAGGCCATGGCGCGCCGGCACGGCTGGATCGGCGCCGAGCACGTGGTCCCGGCGCTGTGCGCCCGGGAGGAGCCGGACCCCGGCGTGCACCTCCTCGACACCCTGGGAACGCGCGCCGGCGACATGCGCGCCGAGCTCGAGCGCCGGATGGCGGCCGCCGCGTGAGCGGCGACGCGATCGCGGCGTGGCTGGCGTCTGCGACCGACGAGGCGTTCGCGTACCTGACCACCGTCGGGCGGGTGACCGGCGACCCCCACGAGATCGAGATCTGGTTCGCCGCGCGTGACACCACGGTCTACTTCCTCTCCGGCGGCCGCGACGATGCCGACTGGGTGCGCAACCTGCGGCGGGAGCCACGCGTGACTGTGCGGATCGCCGGTCGGACATCCGCCGGCCTCGCGCGCGTGCTCGCCCCCGACGACCAGGAGGACGCGCTGGCCCGTGGGCTCGTCTGGAGCCGGTACACGAGCGGAGCGCGCGACCTCACGAGGTGGCGCGACACCGCCCTGCCGGTCGCGGTCGACGTCGGTGGCAGCATCCGGCGCGGATGACGTCCCACATCGGTGAGCTCCGGCCGGGCCTGCGGCGTCCGTCAGTGGGGGTGGTCGCCGCCGGCGTGCAGCACGTCGGCGAGCACGTCTGGCAGACGCCCGGGCTCCTCCGCGGCGACCCCGGCGTCGGTGCCGGCCACCTCGCCGATGCCGACGAGCAGGACGCCGGGCGCGGCGTTGCGCACGCGCGCCGCGACCTCGCCGCTGCCGGCGCCCGGGACGGCAGCGTCGACGACAAGCACGCGGCCCCGCGCGGCCGCGAGCCGGTCGGTGGCGGCGTCGACGTCGGCGACCAGCGCGACGACCTGCCACGCCACACCGACCGCCGCGCGCCGCAGCGCCACCTGACGTTCGCGCGTCGGCGCGCACACCACGATCCTGACCGCCGTGCACACGATCAGTGCCCGTCACCAACGTCGTCGTGGTCCCCGGCCGTCTCGATCGGCCCCCCGTCGGGTGCGACCGGCGTCAGCGGTCGGCGGGCGATCTCACCCGGCTCCGCCGCTGCGGAGGTCGTCGTCTCCGCCGAGCCGGTCGCGTCCACAGCTTCGGCGCCGCACCCGACGAGTACGGCGCACCAGAGCAGAGGCAGCAGCAGGACGTGGCGGTGCAGGAGCATGGGTGACCTCATGGCCTCGCAGAGCAGGCAGCCTAGCCGTCCATCCACCCGCCGGCCTCTGAACGACAGGCGGAGCGGACGGGGCCGATCCGACCGCGTCACGCCCGATGTGCGCCATCGACAGCAGTCCTGCGACGATGTCGTCGACCGGGCTCACGAGCGCGGACCGACCATAGGTGGGATCAGTTCGGCGCCGTCGTGCCCTGCACCGCAGCGATACGACACGATCGCGCCGCGAGCGGTGTTGAGCACGCCCTTCAGGTCACTGGGCCAGATCAGCACGTGTGCGTCGCAGCCGTCGCACCAGACGCGCATCATCGCGCACCCCGCAGCCGAGCCGTGTACGCAGGCGCGCGCGTGCCCGCGACAGCGGTGCCCAGGGTGACGAGCAGCCCCCCGACGCGGGCCCGCAGGGGACCGACGCGGTGGATCGAACCCGATGCCCGGCGGGCGGCCGCCGCCAACCTGGCGTGCTCCGCGCGCCGGTGGTAGTCCTCGAGGCGACGATCGGACATGTCGGCCAGAACGTACGGATGCATGGCCGCTCCCTCCTGTAAGGTGTATAACGTAGTTGATGGCTTACACTCTACCCATACCGCCGTAAGGAGTCAAGTGGACTACGAGCATTACACAGATGCGTCCGTCGTGCTGGCTGTCGACCTCATCAACGACTACGGCTCCGCACCACGGATCGCCGCTGGGCGCGGCGAGGAGGCCCCCGGCGATCTCCGTGCGTTCCTCCGTGCGCACGGGCTGGAAGACAGCGGCATCACCAACGCCGACACCCCCGCGGTCACGGAGCTGGCCGACCGACTGCACGAGGTCTTCACCGCCGAGGACGCGGCCCAGGCGGTCGCGGTGGTCAACGCCGAGCTCGCCCGGACCGGCGCGCACCCACAGATCAGCGGCCACGACGACAGCGACTGGCACCTGCACTACGACCCCGCCGACGCGACACCGGTCAACCGTCTCGCCGCGATCGCAGCGATGGGCCTGGCGACCGCGCTGATCACCGGCGGTCTATCGCGGTTCGGACGATGTGACGGCGTCGCCTGCCGGGACGTCTACGTCGACACCTCCCGCAACAACCGACGACGGTTCTGCGGTGACGGCTGTGCCAACCTGGCCCACGTGACCGCGCACCGCGCCCGCCAGCGCGACGCCAGGGGGGCGTGAACGTGGCTCAGTGGCGCGCCCGCTCGATCGCGAGCTCGCGCAACCGGTCGTGCGTGTGGACGCCGTCGCGCTCCTCGACGCGATGCCAGGAGCCGTCCTCGCCGTCCAGCTCCCAGGCCAGCCGGTCGTCGGCCAGTTCGATGTCGAGGATCTCCTGCAGGCGGGCCTTCGCATCCTCGTCGGAGACCGGTAGGACCGCCTCGACGCGCCGGTCGAGGTTGCGCGGCATCAGGTCCGCCGAGCCGATCAGGTAGTCGTAGCCACGCGCCGGCGAGCCGAAGCGGAAGATCCGCGAGTGCTCAAGGAAGTCGCCGACGATCGAGCGGACCTTGATGGTGTCGCTCAGGCCCGGCACGCCGGGGCGCAGGCAGCAGGTGCTCCGCACGATCAGGTCGACCGGCGTGCCCGCATCCGAGGCGTCATAGAAGGCGTCGATCAGGTCCGTGTCGACGAGGTTGTTGACTTTGATGACGATGTGGCCGTCGTCGGCCTCGATCTCGCGCTGCACCAGCGCGGTCAGGCGCGGGCGCAGCGAGCGCGGCGCCACGAGGAGCGTGGAGTAGTCGTCGTGGCGGCTGTAGCCGGTGAGCATGTTGAACAGCTGCGACAGATCGCGGCCGGTGTCGGGGTCGCACGTGAGCACGCCGATGTCCTCGTAGATCCTCGCCGTGCTCGGGTTGTAGTTGCCGGTGCCGATGTGGGCATAGCGGCGCAACGCGCCGTCCTCCTCGCGCACCACCAGCGCCACCTTCGAGTGGGTCTTGAGCCCGATCAGCCCGTAGGCCACATGGACGCCCGCGTCCTCCAGACGCCGCGCCCGCTGGATGTTCGCCTCCTCGTCGAAGCGGGCCTTGAGCTCGACCATCGCGACGGCCTGCTTCTCGGCCTCGGCGGCGCGGATCAGGGCCTCGACGATGGGGCTCTCCTGCTCCGTGGTGCGGTAGATCGACACCTTGATCGCCAGCACCGTCGGATCCCGCGAGGCGTCGACGATGAAGCGCTGCACCGACGCGTCGAAGCTGTCGTAGGGGTGGTGCACCAGGATGTCGCCGCGGGCGATCTCCTCGAACAGCGCGTCCGGCGAGCTGTCGAGCTGCGCCAGGCGGGCCGGCACCTGCGGCTCCCACGGGGGGTCACGCAGCTCGGCCGGACCCGCCCCGTACAGCTCCCACAACGCGGACATGTCGAGCAGGGCGTTGACGAGCGTCACCGCCGACGCGCCGAGGTCGAGCTCACGCAGCAGGCGGTCCGACAGCCAGTCGGGCATCGACGGGTGCCGCTCGAGGCGCACCGCGTTGCCGAACCGGCGCTCGAGCAGGTGGTCCTCGATCGTCTCGAGCAGATCCTCCGCCTCGTTCTCGCGGATGGCCAGGTCGGCGTTGCGCGTGACCCGGAACAGGTGCCACTCCCGGACCTCCATGCCCGGGAACAGGGTGTCGAGCTTGTTGGCGATCACGAGCTCGATCGGGATGAACCGCGTGCCGCTGGGCAGGCGCACGAAGCGGTCGAGCAGCGACGGGACCTTGACGCGCGCCAGCTGGCGACGGGAGCTGCCGGGGTCGTGCAGCACCACAGCCAGGTTCAACGACAGGCTCGAGATGTGCGGGAACGGATGGCCCGGGTCGATCGCCAGCGGCGTCAGGACCGGGAACACCTGGGCGTCGAAGTGGTTGGCGATGTAGGTGTGCTCGTCGTCGTCGAGGTCGTCCCAGCTGCACAGCTCGACGCCGCCAGCCGCCAGACCGGGGGCGACCTCGTCGTTGAACAGCGCCGACTGCTCGTCTGCGAGCTCCTGGGCATACGCGCGCACCGCCGCCAGCTGGTCCGCCGGGGGGATCTGATCAGGCGATACCGTCTCGGCACCGGTCTTGGCCTGCTCGAGCAGGCTGCCGACGCGCTTCTGGAAGAACTCGTCGTTGTTGGTCGCGAAGATGGCCAGGAACTTCGCGCGTTCCAGCACCCGCCGGCGCTTGTCCGCCGCGACCGCCAGCACGCGGGCGTTGAACGACATCGTGGACAGCTCGCGGTTGAGGTAGCGCGCGCTGCCCAGGCCCGACGGTGATGCCGGCGGCGACTCGGACATGGCCCCATCTCCTGACGTCATCTCGTGCGACGGTGCACAGCATGCACGCGACGACCTACCATCACCTCATGGCTTCCCGATTCCGAGACCGAGTAGGCGAGCGGCTGCAACAAATCCGCCTCGCGTTCACCCAGACGCGCGCAGCGGACAACCGGCTCTTGCTCTACATGGTTCTGGCAGCGCTGGCCGGTCTTGTGGTCCCCCTGGCGTTGCTGACATGGCTGGGGTCTCCGGTCCTCGGGATCATCGGCGGGCTGTTCACGGCCGGTGCCAGCGCCATGATCGTGCTGGGCATCCGGGGCCAGAGCGCCGCGATCGCCCGGATCGAGGGGCAGCCCGGTGCCGCCCTGGCGGTGCTCCAGCAGCTGCGAGGCGCCTGGAAGGTCACCCCGGCGGTGGCCTTCAGCGGCAAGCAGGACCTTGTGCACCGCGTCGTCGGCAAACCGGGGGTCATCCTCGTGGGCGAGGGTCGCCGCGCCCGGGTCAGGGCGCTGCTCAAGCAGGAGGCCCGGAAGACGGCGCGGATCAGCGGCGACATCCCCGTGCACGAGGTCAGCGTCGGCGGCGGCGACGGCCAGGTCGAGCTGTCGGACCTGCGCATGCACATCATGAAGTTGCCGCGGGCGATGAAGGCCAAGGAGATCGGGCCCCTTGACCGCCGGCTGCACGCTCTTGGCGGCAGCGACCTGCCGCTGCCGAAGGGCCCGATGCCCAACGTCCGCCGGCCACGCTGAGGGGTCTGCGCCCCGAACCTCGCGGCCGGTGCGCTCGGCCGCAGGCAGCATCGACCGGTGGGCGAGGGGGGACTTGAACCCCCACCTCCTGAACGGAGACAGGAACCTGAATCCTGCGCGTCTGCCAATTCCGCCACTCGCCCGTGGGACGATCAACGCTGCAGCGCGCGGAGTGTAGCATCGCCGGGAGCACCTTGCGGCGCGCACGCCGGCGCGCACCACGCTGCGGCCGTCCCCTGCACCCGCTACCACGAGGAACCGAGCGAACGGATGAGTGTTCTGCGAGATTTTGAACGACGTCTCGAAGGCGCTGTCGAGGGCTTCTTCGCCCGGGCGTTCCGGTCCGGCCTCCAACCCGTCGAGCTCGCGAAGGCCATCCAACGGTATGCCGGGAACTACCAGAACGTCGGCGTCGACGGCGTGTTCGTTCCGAACGTCTACCGCTTCGAGCTGAACCCCCGGGACCACGAGCGCTTCCGCGAGTTCGGCGAGTCGCTGGCCAACGAGCTGAGCGACGTGCTCGTGCGCACCGCGGCCGAGCGCGGCTGGCAGCTGCGTGGTCCCGCGCGCATCGAGCTGGCCATCGACGAGGACGTGCCGCTGGGCACTTACGAGCTGCGCGGCAAGGTCGAAGCCTCCGCCGGCGGCGATGCACGCATGCGCACCTCGGCGCCGTCGCGGGGCGGGGCGCTGGCCGGTACGGCGCATGCGACCCTCGAGCTCGTCGACCAGGCGGGCCAGCAGATCCCCCTGCCGAACCAGGCCGTCGTCGGGCGGATGCCCGGCTGTGACGTGCAGCTCGACGACCCGTCGGTCTCACGCCGCCATGCACGCATCAGCAGGGCGAACCAGGGGTGGCTGATCGAGGATCTCGGTTCGACGAACGGGATCGTGGTCAACGGCGCGACCGTCGACCGGGAATACCTCACGGGCGGAGAGGACATCGAGCTCGGAAACGTCAGGTTGCGCTTCGTCGCAGGTCGCTGACTGCGATGCCACCGATCATTCTGTGGCTGCTGCAGGGGTTCTTCCTACTGCTGCTCTACATCTTCGTGTGGCGCGCCGTGCGCGCCGTGGTCCGGGACCTCCGGGCCGGTCCGGCGCCGCCGCGGCCTGCGCGCACGCGACCCCAGGGAAGCGACAAGGCCGCCGCCCAGCCTCCCGCGAAGCGGGCCGTTCCCAGCCAGCTCGTGGTGCACATCCCGGAGGGACGGCCACGGGTGATCGAGCTCGGGGGCCAGGCCGTGCGCTTCGGGCGTTCGCCGTCGAGTACAGTGCGCCTCGAGGACCCGTACGTCAGCGATGACCACGCACGCATCTACCAGGCGGACGGCAGCTGGATGGTCGCAGACCTGAAGTCGACCAACGGGACGTTCCTCAACCGGGTCAAGGTGACCACGCCGACGCAGATCGCGGCCGGTGATCAGCTCGGGATCGGAAAGACGATCGTCGAGGTCAGGAAGTGACGGTGCGCGGGCACGCGTTGACGGTCCGGGCGTTCGGCGGGACGCATACCGGACGCGTGCGCTCGGGCAACGAGGACAGCTACCTGGTGGGCGACGCCGTCCACGCGGTCGCCGACGGCATGGGTGGCCACCAGGCCGGCGAGATCGCCTCGGACGCAGCCCTCGAGCCGCTGCGTGCGCTCGACATCAGCACCCTCCGGGGTCCCGCCGAGGTCACGGACGCGCTGGCGACCGCCGTCCGTGAGGCCAACACCCTCGTGGTCGAGCGCGCGTCGAACGACCCGCAGCTGGAGGGCATGGGCACGACGTTGACCGCGGTCGCCGTGTGCGACGGTCAGCTGCACGTCGCCCACGTCGGCGATAGCCGCGCCTACCTGCTGCGCGACGCGGAGGACATGAGCCAGCTGACCACCGACCACACGCTGGTCGAGCGACTGATCCAGGATGGGCGGCTCTCGCGCGACGAGGCGGCGACCCATCCGCAGCGCAACGTGATCACCCGCGCGATCGGCCACGAGACGACTGTCGAGGTCGAGGTGCTGCCGCCGATCACCCTGCGCGACGGAGACCAGGTCCTGCTCTGCTCCGACGGCCTGTCCGGCCCAGTCGACGACGCGCGCATCGCCGCGATCCTCGACCAGACCGCGGACGGCGACGAGGCCGTCGCGGCGCTGCTCGCGGAGGCCAACGCCGCCGGCGGTCCGGACAACATCACCACGGTGCTCATCCGCGTCGGCGACCGTTGGGACGGGTCGGCACCCACCGCCACGACAACGGCGACCGGCTCGACCACCCGGCAGCTCGCCACCCGGCCCGCGCAAGGTGGAACCACGACCGCGGTCGACGAGGACGGCGGCGGCGATGCCGGAACCGCCACCACGGACCAGATCACGATCAACAGCGGGAGGCCGCCGTCGGACGAGGCGTGGGCCGAGAAGGTCGGACGCGTCGGCGCCCCACCGGAGGTCGAACCTGCACCGGCACCGACCAGGCGCATCGGCATCGCGCGCGTCGCCACGGTGCTGCTCGCGCTCGCGCTCGTCGCCGGCGTGCTGATCGGCGGTGGCTGGCTGCTGCTGTCACGGTCCTACTTCGTCGGTGAGCACGAGGGCATGGTCGCGATCTTCCGCGGTGTGCCGCAGGAGGTCGCGGGGATCTCCGCCGCGCGGGTGGTACCCACCGAGATCACCACGACGCCCGTGTCGGAGTTCCCGGCGTTCCGCCAGCAGGCGATCGCCGAGGGCCTGACGGCACAGAGCCTGTCCGACGCCCAACGAATCGTCGAGGACCTCCAGGAGCAGCTGCGTGAGAGCCAGGAGCCGGCACCGTCCGTCGGCGTGCCGCTGACCGAGCCCACGCGGGGACCGTGAACGCGTCGCAGACGAAGTTGGAGGCGCGACGGCGGGCCAACACCGAGCTCGGCCTGCTCGTGCTGGCGCTCATGGTCTGCCTGGTCGCCTACGCGCTGGTCGGGCTGGCCCGCGAGCCACAGCTGCCTGCCGGCATGGCCGGGTACGGCGGGATCCTGGCCGTCATCGCCGTCGGGACCCACCTGGTGATGCGGCGCATCGCGCCGGGAGCCGACCCGCTACTGTTCCCGCTGGCGTTCGCGCTCAACGGCCTGGGCCTGGTGATGATCCGCCGGATCGACTACGCCCTGGCGGCCAGCGACGCCTCCGAGCTGGCGCCGTCCCAGACCATCTGGACGATGGTCGGCGTGGGCCTGCTGCTGGCGACCCTGCTGTTCATCCGCGACTACGAGGTCCTGGACCGTTACCGCTACAGCATCGGCATCGCCGCCCTCGTCCTCCTGCTCATGCCGGTGCTGCCGGTCATCGGCGCGAACATCAACGGCGCGAAGCTGTGGGTCCGCGTCGCCGGGCTCTCGATCCAACCGGGCGAGTTCGCCAAGATCGGCCTCGCGGTGTTCTTCGCCAGCTACCTCGCCGAGAACCGGCAGCTGCTGACCGTCGCGACGAACCGCGTGGGGCCGCTGATGGTCCCGCCGGCGCGCGCGTTCGGGCCGGTGCTGGCCGTGTGGGGCCTGAGCCTGGGGGTCCTGGTGTTCGAGCGCGACCTGGGCCTGTCGCTCCTGCTGTTCGGCCTATTCATCAGCATGCTGTACGTCGCGACGGCACGGGTGGCGTACGTGCTCGGCGGCATCAGCCTGTTCGCGCTGGGCGGCTACGTCGCGTACCTGCTGTTCGGCCACGTCCGGGACCGGATCGGGATCTGGCTGGACCTGTGGAACAGCGACGCGTTCGGGGCGGGGCAGCTGCAGCAGTCGCTGATCGCCCTCGGCACCGGAGGCGTCGCCGGCGTCGGCCTCGGCCAGGGACACCCCGACTACATCCCCATCGTCTCGACAGACTTCATCTTCAGCGCGTTCGGCGAGGAGGCCGGGCTGCTCGGGACCACCGCCCTGCTCCTGTGCTACATGCTGTTCATCGGCCGCGGCTACCGGATCGCGATACGTTGCCAGCACGAGTTCGGTCAGCTGCTCGCGATGGGTCTGGTGACCCTCTATGCCTTGCAGGTCTTCATCATCGTCGGTGGCGTGACCAGGTTGATCCCCCTGACGGGCCTGACGCTGCCCTTCGTCTCGTACGGCGGGTCGTCGCTGCTGGCCAACTATGTTCTGGTCGGGCTGCTGATCCGCATCTCGGCCGGCGAGCTCGGGGCCCGCCCTGCACCGCGACGTCGTGGCAGGTCGAAGCGCAGCGACGACGTGGAAGCCGGCGCCACGACCGAGGTCCGCACATGAGTGCTCGACGCGGTGGTCCCACCCGCGGCGTGTCCCCGGATCTTCGACCGACCCGTCACGTGCGGGATCACCGCGCCTCGCAGTCCGAGAACCGGAGGCACACATCATGAGTGCCAGCATCCGCCGGGTCGCCCTGGCGATGGTCGTGCTCTTCGGGGCGTTGTTCATCAACCTCAACTACCTGCACGTGGTGCGGGCGGACGACCTCGTGTCCAACAGCGCCAACGCCCGGCAGCTCATCGAGGAGTACGAGTCCGAGCGGGGCCGGATCCTGATCGGACGAGGCGCCACGACCAGGCCGATCGCCGAGTCCGTCGAGACCAAGGGCCAGCTCAAGTACCTGCGTACCTATCCCAGCGCCCCGTTGTTCGCGCACGTCACCGGCTACTCGTCGCCGATCTTCGGGCGTTCCGAGATCGAGCGGGCGTTCGACGAGGAACTGATCGGCAACGCGCCTGAGGCGTTCGCTCGCAACCTCGCCGACCTGCTGGCCGGCCGCGAGCGTGCGGGGGATTCGGTCCACACGACCGTCAAGGAGGCCGTGCAGCAGACCGCACGCGAGGCGCTCGGCGATCGCGAGGGCGCCGTCGTGGCGCTCGAGCCGACGACCGGCGCAGTGCTCGGACTGTGGTCGTCACCTACCTACGATCCCAACGAGCTGGCCAGCCATCGCCTGAAGGAGGTGCGTGCCGCGTGGGAGCGCCTCAACGACGACCCCGCCAAACCACTGTTGAACCGCGCCGTCCGCGAGTCGTATCCGCCCGGCTCGACCTTCAAGATGGTCACCGCCGCAGCGGCCTTGGAGAACGGCATCAGCCCCGAGCAGACCTTCACGGACCCGGCCGCGCTCGACCTGCCGAAGACGACCTCCACCATCGGCAACTTCGGCGGCAGCACCTGCAACGGTGGCCAGCCGATCACGCTCTTTCAGGCGCTGACGATCAGCTGCAACACCACGTTCGCCCAGATCGGCCTTGAGCTGGGTTCCGAGGCTCTCGCCGAGCAGGCCGCCCGGTTCGGGTTCAACGCCGAGTGGAAGTTCCAGCTGCCCGTCAACGCCGTCAGCGCCGTGCCGTCGGACCTCGACCCGGCGGCCACGGCGCAGAGCGCGATCGGGCAGCGCGACGTGCGCGCGACACCGCTGCAGATGGCGATGGTGGCAGCGACGATCGCCAACGACGGGGTGGTCATGCGACCGCGCATCGTCGACCGCGTCGAGGACACCTCCGGCCGGATCATCAGGGAGTTCCCGGCCGAGGAGCTCGACCTGCCCGGCCAATCCAACGCCCAGGCGCTCAGCCGCAGCTCGGCCATCGCCCTGCAGGCCATGATGGAGAATGTGGTCGACGCCGGCAGCGGCACGGCGGCGGCGATCACTGGAGTCCGGGTCGCGGGCAAGACCGGGACCGCGCAGACTGGTGAGGGTCGCTCGCCGACCGTGTGGTTCGTAGGATTCGCACCCGCACGCAACCCGGCGGTGGCGGTCGCCGTCGTCCTCCCGGACGGCGGGGGCGCCGGAAGCGAGGCGACCGGCGGGGCCATCGCCGGTCCCATCGCCCGGGACGTCATGCAGGCCGCACTCGACACGACGCAGTGACCTCCGCCCGTCAGTCGCGGCAGACAGCGAGGACGAGATGTCAGACGACACCAGGCCCATGAGCGGCGTCCCGACGCTGCTCGCCGGCCGCTACCGGCTTCGGGGGAGCATCGGGCAGGGCGGCATGGCCGACGTCCAGCGTGCCTACGACGAGCAGCTCGACCGGGAGGTCGCGGTCAAGATCCTGCACGCGCGCTACGCCGACGACCCGAACTTCCTGCTGCGCTTCCGGCGGGAGGCCCAGTCGGCGGCCAGCCTGAACCACCCGAACATCGTCAGCGTGTACGACGCGGGCGAGACCGACGGCCGCCCCTTCATCGTCATGGAGCTGGTGCGCGGGCGCAGCCTGCGCGAGCTGACGCGCACGGAGCGCATCACCGCGGATCGGGTCACCGAGATCGTCGGCGACGCGGCGCTGGCACTGAACTACGCGCACGAGCACGGGCTGATCCACCGTGACATCAAGCCGGGCAACATCCTCATCTCCCACGACGGTGAGGTGAAGGTCACCGACTTCGGCATCGCCCGTGCCGTCAATGCCGAGACCATCACCGAGACCGCCTCGGTCTTCGGCACCGCCGCCTACGTGTCGCCCGAGCAGGCGCAGGGCGACACCGTCGACCGGCGCACCGACGTCTATTCGCTGGGGTGCGTGCTGTATGAGCTGCTCGCGGGCCAGCAGCCGTTCCACGCCGACTCGCCCGTCGCGCTCGCCTACCAGCACGTGTCGGCCATGCCGCCAGCGCCGTCCGAGCTCTCGGACGAGTCGACCCCCGAACTCGACGCGATCACGTTGAAGGCGATGGCGAAGAACCCCGACGACCGTTACAAGACGGGCCGGGAGTTCAACGCCGACCTCGAGCGTGCGCGTGCCGGCGTGCCGGTGACCGCTCCGATGGCCGGAGCGTGGGCCGCGACCCAGGCGGCCGACCACTGGAACGAGCAGACGGTCGTGTCGTCCGGCGTGCCTGCCGGCACCGAGACACGGCCCGTCGAGGAGGACGCCTACTACGACGACCGCTACGAGGAGGAGGAGCCGCGCAGCCGTGCGGGGTGGATGATCGCGGCGATCGTTCTGCTCCTCGCACTGCTGGCGGGTGGCTGGTGGCTGATCACCAACCTCGGCGCGGAGCAGGAAGCCACCGCCCAGGTGCCCGACGTCGTCGGCCTGACCCAGGACGAGGCGACCGAGTTGCTCACCAGGCAGGGCTTCACCGACATCCAGATCAAGACGGTCGAACGCTCCGGTGCCGACGTCGACGAGGTCGTCGAACAGGATCCGGAGCCCAGCCAGGAGGAGGTGCCGGTCGAGTCGACGACGATCACGCTGACCGTCAACCGCAGAGCCCCGCCGGTCGCGGTCCCCGACGTCACCGGCGACACCCGCCGGCAGGCCCGGCAGCAACTGAACGACGTCGGCCTCCGGGTGGGCAACGTGGCCGAGGAGGCGAGCGACACCGTCGACGAGGGCCGGGTCATCCGGACCGACCCGACCGCGGGGACCGAGGTGCCCGAGGACACCGAGGTCGACCTCGTCATCTCGACCGGCTCGAACCAGGCGGAGGTCCCCGACGTCGTCGACCGGTTCCAGGAGGACGCTGAGCAGGCGCTCAACGACGCCTGCGACCCGCAGCCGTGCTTCGGCGTGTTCGTGAGCGAGGAGTTCAGCAACACCGTCGAGGAGGGCCGGGTCATCCGACAGTCGCCGGTGGGTGGCCAGCTCGCACGCAAGGGCTCGGACGTGACGCTGGTCATCTCCCGCGGCCCGGAGCAACAGCCCGAGCCCGAGCCCAAGCCCGAGCCGACGACGACCGAGGTGCCCGACGTCATCGGCGACGACATCCAGGATGCCCAGGCCACACTGCAGGAGGCCGGCCTGGCCATTGGCGAGGTCGTCGAGGAGCCCAGCGACCAGTTCGACGTGGGCGAGGTCATCGCGACGGATCCCGAGCCGGGCGACGTGGTCGAGGAGCAGACCCCCGTCGCACTGCTCGTGTCCACCGGACCCGAGCAGACGTCCGGTGACGGCGTCAGCGGTGGCAACGGTGGTGGAGGTGGCGGCAACGGTGGCGGGGGCGGCGACGGCTGATCAGCCATCGAGCAGGGCCTCCGCTGCGGCGAGGCCGCTCCGCGCGCATCCTCGATCCTGGCGTGCCCGAACGCCGTCGTCGGCGAAGGCCACAGGCGCGCCGTGGAGCCGGGCGACGAGTGATGCCTGCGCGACCAGGTCGCGTGGCCGGGCGTAGCGCCACCGCGTGACCTGCCACGTCAGGACGGTCGCCGAGCCCAGCCAGGGCTGCAGCCACGCGAGCAGCGTGGAGCCGACCACGTCGTCGGGCGCGTCGTACCAGGCACCGCTCCATCCGCCCGATGCGTGCAGGGTGGCGGCCGGTCGCGCCGACACGTCCTTGCGTGCGTTGTCGGCGAGCCGTCGAGGAGACGGACGGTGCTGCCGGCGTCGACGAGCGCCCGCGCGGCGGTAAGACCGGGCGAGGTCCTGCGACGACGACGTCGGGGTCAGCCAATCGGCTGTGGCGCCGCCCGGCGGACGAAGCTGCGCAGCAGGTCCATTCCGGCGGTGGTCAGGATGGACTCCGGGTGGAACTGCACACCCTCGATCGGGCGGCTGCGATGGCGCAGGCCCATGATCAGGCCGTCATGCGTGCGTGCCGTGACCTCGAGCACCTCGGGCAGGCCCTCGTCGGCGACGATCAGGGAGTGGTAGCGGGTCGCCATGATCGGGCTGGGCAGGTCGGCGAAGATGCCGGCGCCGCCGTGGTGGATCTGCGACGTCTTGCCGTGCAGCAGCTCGGGCGCCCGCACGACCCGGCCACCGAACACGTGCGCGATGCACTGGTGCCCGAGGCAGACGCCCAACAGCGGTACCCGGTCCCCAAATGTCGCGATCACGTCGTTGGAAAGCCCGGCGTCGAGCGGGGTCCCGGGACCCGGCGAGACGACGATGCCGTCCGGCGCCGCGGCACGCACGTCGTCGAGCTCGAACGCGTCGTTGCGCGCCACCTCGACCCGCGCGCCGAGCTCACCGAGCTCCTGGACCAGGTTATAGGTGAAGCTGTCGTAGTTGTCGATCACGAAGAGCCGAACCGCGGTCATGCCCACATGCTAGGGGCCTGGGAACGAAGGGCTGCCACGGTTCGGGTCGTCATGCAGGAGCAGGTAGCCCTCGCGGTCGAGGGTCGCGTCGCAGCCGGCGTCGACCCACGCGTCGAAGTCCAGCTGAGGCCCGCGGAGCCACAGCCGCCCCACGTCGCCGAGCGGCCGACGATCGCCCGTATCGGGATCGACGACCACGGCGTCGGTGTCAGGCAGTGGCAGGCCAACGCTCGCCGGTCGCACGCGACCGTAGATCGGATCGGCGTGCGTCACGAGACCGTGGATCCCCCACGCCCGCCGGATGCGGCCCTTGTCGGTGAGCTGCTCGAGCTGTGCACCGACCTCATCGTCCAGACCGTCGGTGGAGACCGCGATGCGCACCGAGCCGAGGGTCCCCCGCCGCCACGACGACCGGAGCAGGTCGCCGGCGACGGCTGCGTCGAACGGCAGGATCGTCGGTCCGGAGCGCACGGCCGTCCGCTGCCGCTGCGCGGCGCGGCTCTCGTCGACCAGGATCATCCTCCCCGCCGACAGCACCGTGCTGAGCAGCCACACGACGCCGATCAGCGACGACAGCGGCACGGCGAGCAGGACGCGCTCGTCGCCCGCGACGATGTCCGGAAGCCACAGTCGCAGCTGGAAGCAGTTCACGACGAGTGCGCGCTCGGTGGCCGTCGCGCCGTCGGCCGTGACGACCGGTTCCTCCGCCGGCACCGCCGTCCCGGCGGGGGCGGGATGGCTGCGCCGGATCAGGTCCACGAACCGCAGCACGCGCTCCGTCTCGGTGATGCGTGGGAACCGCCCGCGCAACGATGCCATCACGTTGCTCGGGAACGGCAGGTAGTCGCTGCGCCCTGTCACGATGACGGTCGCATCGTCGCCCAGCGACGGCCGTGCCGACGCGACGCCGTCGGCGTACCACTGGTCCAAGGTCACCACGACGTGCGGGTCCGCGGCCACCAGCTCACCGGGATCCGAACGCTCGCGCAGGGCGACCGACGCCCCGACGCGCCAGGCGGCGAAGAGCGCGATCACCAGTTGCGGACAGTTCGGTAGCGCCACGGCAACCCGGTCGCCGACACCGACACCGAGGGTCGACAGCGCCATCGCCAGTCGGTCTGCGTGGTCGGCCAGCTTGCGGTACGTCATGCGGTGACGGCGGTACTCGACCGCGACGACGTCGGGGAAGTCCTGCGCCGCATCATCAAGCAGCCGGCCGGCGGGCACGGCTGGATAGCGGTAGGTGGCAGGTACCCCCGCCGGGTACGCCGCGGCCCATGGCGCCTCCGCCGGATCCCAGCCGGACATCGGTCGGGCCATCGTCAGCCCGGCACGGGGTTGGCGACGAACAGTCGGTCGACGTGTCGGTCGCACTGCGTGCGCAGAACGTGCTGTGCGCGGTCGGCCGTGACGCTGGTGAACAGGGGCGCGTACACGAGGTACAGCAGCACGCCGGCACCGCATGCCAGCAGGGTCCACCAGAGCACGCCGGTCACGCGGGTGCTCAAGGGCCGCGCCCCGGTGGTCGTCTTCGAGGTCAACGTCGAGACCGTACCATGAGCCTCAGCAGTGAGACGTACGGAGCGGACCGTGCCGAAGTCCAGATCGAAGCGCTCGACCTACATCCCACCGAAGCCACCGAAGCCGAGGCCGAGCCCTCGCTGGGTGCCGGTGCTGGGCATGTCACTGATCGGTCTCGGGTCGCTGATCCTGATCGTGATGTACCTCATTCCAGGGTTGCCGGGGGGCAACATCAATCTGATCATCGGCTTCGTCCTCATGGCGGGCGGCCTGGTCACGCTGAGCCGCTGGCGGTGACATCGGGCGCCGCACGCGCGACACTTCTGTCAGTCGACGAACCCCATCTGTGAGATTTCCCCAATGTCATCCACAGGTGGGGATAACGTGGCCGTCCGGTCCTCCGCCCCTATCCACATGGTTATCCACAGGTGTGGATGCCTCATCGGTCCTCGCTGAGGCGTTCGCGGAGGATCTCCACGCGCTCGCGCATCCGTTCTCCACAGTGGCGCGGTGGACTCTGGGTGCCGCGCACGAGCAGCAGCATCTCGGCGCCACAGCCCGCGCACCAGTAGGTGGTCCGCTCGGTGGTCGGATCGACCGGTGCTGGGTCGCCGTCGGGGATGTGCGCCGCGCCTGCCTGCAGCGACATGAGCGACCCGATCCCGAACCAGAGGATGGCCGCTCCCAACAGAGGCGCGAAGACGTAGGCCGCCGGCACGTCGGTGAATGCCACGACGAGGACGGCAACCGCGACGACGAGGACAGCGGTGATACCACGACCCATGCGACGGCCTCCCGATCCGCCGAAGCCAACAGTACCGTCCCACCCGGCGTGTCTCGTCCCCGCGAGCGGGTACGACCCGGCCGTGCTCCACGCCCCCCTGCTCGCAGCCGTCGCACCACCGCTCGCAGCGAGCGGTGGCGATCCGTCGGAGCTCACGGGCCTGATCGGATGGATCGCCGACGTCATCGAGCTGCTCGGCGCCATCGGCGTGGGCGTCCTGACGCTGGCCGAGGTGTTCTTCCCACCGATCCCCAGCGAGCTCGTGCTGCCGATGGCCGGGTTCCTCGCGGGGCAGGGCCGGCTCAACCTCGTGGCTGCCGTCGTGGCGTCGACCGTCGGGTCCACGGCTGGCGCACTCGCGCTGTACCGGCTCGCCGGTGCCTGGGGCAACCAGCGCGTGCGGCGGGTGCTCGGCACACTGCCCCTCATGGAGGCCGAGGACCTCGACCGGGCCGAGGCTTGGTTCGACCGCAACGACCGCTCCTCGGTGTTCATCGGGCGCCTCGTGCCCGGTGTCCGCAGCCTGATCTCTTTGCCGGCCGGCTTCCGCCGGATGCCCCTCGGGTCGTTCATCGCCCTCACGCTGCTGGGCAGTGCCATCTGGAACACCCTGCTGATCGCGGCGGGCTACCTGCTGGGTGACCACTGGCGCAACGTCGGCGAGTACTCGGACTGGTTCAACTACGCCGTCATCGCGCTGCTGCTCGGCGCTGTGGTCAAGTTCGTCTGGAGCCGCCGCGACCGCATCTCGTTGACCAGCAGCAGCTGACCGTCGGTCCGGTCCTCCGGCCCCATTCGCGTACGCGTACACAAATGGCGCGGAGACACGTTAGGACCGCAGATGCGGCGGATTCAGGCGCACGGCTGCTCCCGGGACGCGGTGATCCCGTCGAGCCCGGCGTCGTCGTGATGGACCGCGGCCAGATCACCTATGCAGGACGCGAGATGCTGCGCGCAGGGAGGCGGTGCTGCTCGCCGACCTGGGGCATTGGCACCCGACGTGGTCATCACGGCGGCGACCGTCACGGACCACGCACGCTTGGGGCCGCGGGCTCCGCGATCCGGCCTGCTCGCCGACGGCTACGACGCCGACGTCATCACCCTCGACTGGACCCCGCTCGACGACATCGCGGTCCTCGCGGATCCCGACTGCATCACCGCGTCTGGCAGGCCGGCCACCGGGTCCCTGGTGTCGGATCCCGCGGCTGACCGTCGGTGCCTATCGGGACGCGTTCCAGAGCCGACGTGCCAGGACCCGTAGCATGGCCAGCGCCACCTGTGGCTCCGACTCGATCAGGGCCGTGAAGTCATCGCGTGCGAGCGCAAGGACGCGCACCGGCGTCGCGGCCCGGACCCGCACCGAGTGCACGGCCCCGTCGAACAGCAACGCGAGCTCGCCGATGAACTCGCCGGCTCCCAGCTCCACGATCCCGTTGGGGCGCTCGACGACCACCGTCCCGTCCTCGATGATGAACAGGCCGGAGCCGGCCTGATCAGGCTGGATCAGCACATGGCCGGCAGGGACCTCGTGCTCACTGGCGGCCGCCAGCACGCGATCGAGCCCCTCGTTGCTCACGCCCGCGAACAACGGGACGGAACGCAGGTGCTCGATCCGGTCGGACTCGGTCAGGTCGCTCATTGCGCAGTCCTATCACGCACGCACGCGGGACCGCAACGAGGACAGGCCAGCCCGTGGACCCTGCCGGAATCGAACCGGCGACCTCCACCTTGCAAAGGTGGCGCTCTACCAATTGAGCTAAGGGCCCTGGGGTGTCGCGCGCGGGCGTCAGGCGCCCTGCGGCTCCTCCCAGATCGACTCGTCGAACTCGCGGTCGCGCTGGCGCTTGAGGAACGCGGTGACCGCGGCAGCGGCGAGAGCGAGGAGGATCAACTTGCGCATGGGCGAACCTCATGTCGTGATCGGCAGGTCACCTGACCAAACCCGCGTGTCGTGGGCCATCGAGGACTTGAACCTCGGACCTCGCCCTTATCAGGGGCGCGCTCTAACCGCCTGAGCTAATGGCCCGCGTGGGACTCGTGAGTCTAGCGGGCGCCACGAACCGATGCAGTCCGTGCGGTGCTGAACCACGGCGCCTACTCGTCCTCGGCGAGATCGACACGAATCCCCCCGATCAGATCAGCGACCAGATTGTACAGGAACGCCAGGAACACGTTGACCGCGGACCAGAAGATGACGCCGAGCACACCGATGAGGAAGAACGCCCGCAGGATGTTGCCCGTGTTGATCCGCAGTGCGATGTTGAGCGCCCCAGCGATGTCCGTCACCTGGTCGATCAGGCCGAGCCGCGTGATGAAGGCCCAGAAGACCGCGTTGGCGAGCATCGCGATGACCAGCATGCACGTGTAGAAGACCACGCTGATCTTGAGGACCGACCACGGATCGACGCGGCGGACCATGATGTCGCGGCGGATGAGCCGACGCGTCGGCCTGGTGTTGGCAGGGCGGGCGCTGGTGGCGACCGCCCGGGTGCGCGCGGTCACGACGTCAGTGAACCGCTGTCGGCGTCCGTCACCGTCATCCCGTGTCTCCCGTGTCGCCACGCTGCCGCGGTCGGTGCTGCCCGTTCTGTCCGTAGGCGTCGAGCGCTCCGATGGCAGCCAGTCTCCCATTGGCTATTCGTCCTCCAGCTCTTCGCCTTCGCGGACCGGGGCGATGGACACCACCCTGGCACCCTCGGTCGGGGTCATCACGCGCACGCCCTGCGTCGAGCGACCGGTTGGCCGGATGTCCTTGACGTCCATCCGGATGATCGTACCGGTGTCGGTGATGATGAAGATCTCCTGTTCGTAGGCTGCGACCAGGGCACCGACCAGCGCACCTCGCGCATCGGTCAGCTTGGCGGAACGCACGCCCTTGCCACCACGCCGCTGGCCGGGGTAGCGCTCCAGTGGCGTCCGCTTACCGTAGCCTTCTTCGGTCACGACCAACAGCTGTCCGTCAGTCACAGCAGGCGTCATCGACAACACGGCGTCGTCGTCGTCAAGTTGCATCCCGATCACGCCGGTCGTGTCGCGTCCTATGGCGCGCGCATCCGTCTCGTGGAACCTGATCGCCATACCCTTGCGGGACACCAGAAAGATGTCGTCGTCACCCGTCGTCACCGACACGCCGATCAGGCGGTCGCCCTCGCGCAGGTTGATCGCGATCAGCACCTGCCGCGGCGAGTCGTATTCCTCGAGCGCGGTGCGCTTGATCATGCCCTGCTCGGTGGCGAAGGTGAGGAAGTGGCCGCCGTTGCCCTCGAAGTCCTTCAGCGCGAGCACCGCGGCGATGCGCTCGTCGGGCTCCAGCGCCAGACCCTCCACGCTGGTGACGTAGACCCCGCGCGCCGTCCTGGACTTCTCCGGGATGTTCCACGCCCGCACCCGGTACACACGGCCGAGGTTGGTGAAGAACAGCAGCCAGTGGTGGGTGGTTGTGACGAACAGGTCCCGGACGATGTCGTCCTCCTTGAGACCCGCGCCGGCGACTCCCTTCCCACCCCTGCGCTGCGTGCGGTACTCGCTCACCTTCGTCCGCTTGACGTAGCCGGCGCGCGACACGGTGACCACGACGTCCTCGACCGGGATGAGGTCGGTCATGCCCAGGTCACCCTCGCCGGGCATGATGTGCGTGCGCCGGGCGTCGCCGAAGCGGTCGCGTAACTCCGACAGTTCCTCGATGATGATCGCGCGCACGCGCTCGGGTCGGCCGAGGATGTCGCGCAGGTCGGCGATGCGCCCCTGCAGCTCGGCGTACTCGTCGAGGATCCGCTGACGCTCCAGCGCGGCCAGGCGGCGCAGCTGCATGTCAAGGATCGCCCGGGCCTGGATCTCCGACAGCTCGAAGCGCTCCTGCAGCTGGCCGAGCGCGGCGTCGGCCGACGCCGCGTTGCGGATGAGGTCGATGACCTCGTCGAGGTGGTCGAGCGCGACGATCAGTCCCTCGAGGACGTGCGCCCGCTCCTCAGCCTTGCGCAGGCGGTACTGCGTCCGCCGCGTGATGATCGAGATCTGATGGTCGATGTAGAGGCGGATCGTGTCGAGCAGGCCGAGCGTCCGCGGCACGCCGTCGACCAGTGCGAGGTTGATGACGCCGAACGTCTCCTGTAGCTGGGTCATCTTGTAGAGCTGGTTCAACACGACCTGGGCGTTCGCGCCCCGCTGCAGCTCGACGACGAGGCGGATCCCCTCACGGTTCGATTCGTCGCGCACGTTGCGGATGCCGGTGATGCGCCGCTCGTTGACCAGCTCTGCGATCTTCATGGCCAGGTTCGCCTTGTTGACCTGGTATGGCAGCTCGGAGATGACGATGCTCTCGCCGTTGCGGTCCTCCTCGATCTCACTGACGGCGCGCATGCGGATCGACCCGCGCCCGGTCTCGTAGGCCTCGCGGATCGCGGCCGCGCCCATGATCTGCGCGCCCGTCGGGAAGTCAGGGCCGGGGCAGAGACGCTGGACGTCGTCGAGGGTGAGGTCGGGGTCGTTGATGCATGCGATCACTGCGTTGGTCATCTCGACCAGGTTGTGCGGCGGCACGTTGGTCGACATGCCGACGGCGATGCCCGAGCTGCCGTTGACGAGCAGGTTCGGGAACCGGCTGGGCAGGACGACGGGCTCTGACTCCTCACCGTCGTAGTTGTCGACGAAGTCGACGGTGTCCTCGTCGATGTCGCGCAGCAGCTCCATCGCGAGCGGCGACAGGCGCGCCTCGGTGTAACGCATGGCCGCGGCGGGGTCTCCGTCGACCGACCCGAAGTTGCCGTGCCCGTCGATCAGCGGGTACCGGATCGCCCACGGCTGGGCCATACGGACCAGCGCGTCGTAGATCGCCGAGTCGCCGTGCGGGTGGTATTTCTTCATCACGTCACCGACGGCGGCCGCGGCCTTGCGCTGCTTGGCCGTCGCCCGCATCCCGCCCTCGAACATCGAGTACAGGATCCGCCTGTGCACCGGCTTCAGGCCGTCCTGCGCGCTGGGCAGCGCGCGGCCGACGATGACCGACATCGCGTAGTCGAGGTACGAGCGCTGCAACTCGTCCTCGAGCTCGATGGGCTCGAACTGCTCGTCCGGCTCGCCGGCGTCTGACAAGACCTCTTCGCTCATGTTCTCACGTGACCTACCGCTGTCGCTGTTCGAGGTCGGATCTCACGACCTGCCACATCCGCCCGTGTGGGGGATGGCTGAGAGGAGGGCTCAGACGTCCAGGAAGCGGACGTCCTTGGCGTTGCGCACGATGAAGTCGCGGCGTGCCTCGACGTCGTCGCCCATCAACGTCGTGAACAGCTTGTCGGCGGCGGCGGCGTCCTCCATGGTCACCTGGCGCATGACCCGCGCCGACGGGTTCATCGTGGTCTCCCACAGCTGCTCCGGGTCCATCTCACCGAGCCCCTTGAAGCGGAAGATGTCGAACTTTCGCGCCTTGCCGTTGCCGTTGACCGCCCCACGCAGCTCCAGCAGGATCGCGTCGCGCTCGTTGTCGCTGAACGCGTACCGCGCGTCGCGGTGCTTGTCCTTGCTGTTCGCCGGCGTGATCTGGTACAGCGGCGGCTGGGCGATGTACACATGACCCGTCTCGATCAGTTCGCGCATGTGGCGGAACAGGAACGTCAGCACCAACGTGCGGATGTGGGCGCCGTCGACGTCGGCGTCCATGAGCATCACGATCTTGTGGTACCGCAACTTCTCGACGTCGAACTCGTCGCCGATCCCAGTGCCGATCGCGGTGATCAGCGCCTGGATCTCGCGGTTCTCGAGCGCCTTGCCCAAACGCGCCTTCTCGACGTTGAGGATCTTGCCGCGGATCGGCAGGATCGCCTGGATCCGCCGGTCGCGGGCCTGCTTGGACGAGCCACCCGCAGAGTCCCCCTCGACCACGAAGATCTCGGTCTCGGCAGCATCGCTGGACTGGCAGTCCGCCAGCTTGCCGGGCAGCGAGTGCGACTCGAGCAGGCCCTTGCGTCGCGTCAGGTCGCGGGCCTTGCGCGCCGCGAGTCTGGCACGCGCGCCCTGGATCGCCTTGTTGACGATCACCCGCGTCTCCTGCGGATGCTCCGCGAACCAGTTCTTGAGGTGCTCGTTGCAGGTGCGCTCGACGAAGCTGCGGACCTCGGTGTTGCCCAGCTTCGTCTTCGTCTGGCCCTCGAACTGTGGGTCGGCGAGCTTGACCGAGACGATCGCGACCAGGCCCTCGCGGATGTCCTCACCGGTCAGCGTGAGGTCCTTCTCCTTGCTGGTCGGCTTGAACAGGCCGGAGTCGCGCGCCACGCGGTTGACCACGCCGGTCAGGGCCTTCTTGAAGCCCTCCTCGTGCGTACCGCCCTCATGGGTGTTGATCGTGTTGGCGAAGGTGTGGATCGAGTCGTGGAAGCTGCCGTTCCACTGCAGGGCGATGTCGACCTCCTGAGGCCCGGCCTCGTCGTCCTCGGCTGCGCTGAACGAGATGATCGAGTCGTGCAGCGGCTCCTTCGCGTGTGAGAGGTGGCTCACGAAGTCCCGCAACCCGCCGTCGAAGCGGAAGTCGAGGCGGCGCGGTTCACCGGCCTCGTCGAGGTCGCGCTCGTCGGTGACGGTGATGCGCAGGCCCGCGGTCAGAAACGCGGTCTCACGGAACCGCGTGATCAGCGTGTCCCAGTTGTAGTCCAGCGTCTCGAAGATGTCGGGGTCAGCCCAGAACGTGATCGTCGTGCCGGTTCCCTGTGCGTCGCCGACGTCGGCGACCGGCGCATCCGGCACCCCGCGGCGGAACGTCTGCCGGTACAGCCGGCCGTCGCGGCGCACCTCGGCCACCAGGCGCTCGGACAGCGCGTTGACGACCGACACGCCGACTCCGTGGAGCCCGCCGGAGACCGCGTACGACTTGTTGTCGAACTTGCCGCCGGCATGCAGGACGGTGAGCACGACCTCCAGCGCCGAGCGGTGCAGGGTCGGGTGCTCCTCGACGGGGATCCCCCGACCGTTGTCGGACACGCGGACCGAGCCGTCCGTCCCGAGCAGGACGTCGATCTGGCTGCAGCGGTCGGCCATCGCCTCGTCGACCGAGTTGTCGACGACCTCGTAGACCAGGTGGTGGAGGCCACGCGGACCGGTCGACCCGATGTACATGCCCGGACGCTTGCGCACGGCCTCGAGGCCCTCGAGGACCGTGATGTCCTTCGCGCCGTACTCCGATGGACTCGTGCTCACAGGTATGTCGTTTCTTCGTGCGTCTTGCGGATGACCGTGAGGGCCCGCAGGGGCGGCCACACAACCGCAGCGATCACTGCAACGACGCGTAACGAGATGAGCGACCGGCCGGAATCACAGGGTGGACTAGGCACGCTCACGCGTTGGCAGCCGCGCTGGGAGCCGGAGCGGTCTGTGTACTGTTGATTGTACCACAGCCAAGGCGATGGCCTGTGCTTGGCCTTCCGCGCATTTCCGCAGGTCAGCGGCCTGCTGCCTGACGAACGGACACCGTGATCGAACGCACGGTGCCCTCCCCGAGGCGCTCGTTGACGCGGCGGCTGATCACGCCGCCGAGCTGGCGGACCTCGACGGCCCACAGGGGCGTCCTGGCCGCCAGCACCAGCACGCCTCCGGTCAACCGCAGCGGCGCCGTGTTGCGAGCCAGCTGCGGTCCGACGATCGACTCCCACTCGGCCAGCAGGTCGCCGGCGACGAGGTGGGACTCCCACCCCCGCCGGGCGGCGAGCACACGCAGGGCGTCGCGCAGCGGCGTGATCTCGGCGGGGTTCGTCGGTGGTGCGGCGCCCGCGCCCATGGGGTCGTACCAGCGTCGGCGTGGCTGCTCATGCATCGACGGTCTCCGGTGGTGGGATGATCCTGCGGTCGCGGACGGTGTAGCGCGGACCGTCCAGTGGCACATCATCGGCGACGGCGGCCGTCACCAGCACCTGGCCGAACCGGTCGCAGTGCGCGGCCAGGCGGCGTCGACGCTCCTCGTCGAGCTCGGCGAACACGTCGTCGAGCAGCACGACCGGCTCGTCGCCGACCTCGAACAGCACCTCGCGACTGGCCAGCCGCAGCGCCAGCACCAGCGACCAGGTCTCGCCGTGGCTCGCGAACCCCTTCGCCGGCAGATCGGACAGCGTCAGCCCGAGGTCGTCCCGGTGGGGGCCCGCCAGCGTGACCCCCCGCTCGATCTCCGACGACAACCGCTCGTCGAGCCCGGCCCGCAGTTCCGCGGCCAGCTCTGCGGGATCCGGTACGCCCTCTCCGGGCGCACCGACCACCTGACGCCCGGTCGAAAGCTGGTAGTCGAGCCGCACCTGGGCGGGCTCACCGGCGTCACCGCCGAGCAGGTCGGCGTAGGCCCGCGCCGTTGGGCCCGCGAGCGCGTGCACGGCCGCGATGCGGGCGGCCAGCACCGCCGCCCCCGCCGACACGAGCGCGTCGGTCCAGGTGTCCAGCGTCGACGCCGGCGGCACGCCCCGGCCGCGTGCCGTGCGCAGCAGCGTGTTGCGCTGACGCAGGACACGGTCGTACTCCTGGCGTGCCGCGTGGTACGCGGGGCGGCGCTGAGTCAGCAGGTCGTCGAGGAACCGCCGCCGCTCCGAGGGGTCTCCGCGCACCAGCTGCACGTCCTCCGGGGCGAACAGCACGGCCCGGAGCAGCCCGATCGCATCGCGCACCCGTTGCTGTGCCTGGCCACCTACGCGCGCCCTGGACCGTCCACCAGGTCGCAGCTCGTACTCGATCCGTAGCGGACGACCCCCGTCCGTGCGCGCGTCGGCGCGGATGATCGCCGCATCGCACCCGAACCGCACGAGCGGTCCGTCGCTGCTCGTGCGACGGCTCGAGCCCGTCGCCAGGTAGTACACAGCCTCCAGGATGTTGGTCTTGCCCTGCGCGTTGCGCCCCAGCAGGACGTTCGGACCGGGGTGGAACACCACGTCCACGCTCGGATAGGCGCGGAAGTCGATCAGCTCCAGCTGCTCGAGCAGCACCCGCCCGCCTGCTACAGCCGAACGGGCATCAGCAGGTAGAGGAAGTCAACCTCGGACTCCTCGTCATCGGATGCACCGGTGGGACGGATGACCGCCGGCTTGAGCTCGTCGCGGAACTCCAGGGCCACCTGCTGAGTGCCCGTCGCGTCCAGCCCGTCGGTCAGGTAGCGCGGGTTGAAGGCGATCTGCAGGTCATCGCCCTGCAGCACGCCCGGCATGGACTCCTCGGCCTCGCCGATCTCGCCACTCCCCGCGGTCACCCGCACGGTGTCCGCCGACAGGTGGAGCGTGACCGGGGTGGCCGTCGTGTTGGCGTCCCCGACCACCGAGACGCGGCGCACGACCTCGATCAGATCGGCACGGTCGACCTCCAGCCGCCGCTCGTAGCCGGTCGGGATCAGCTGCCGGAACGGCGGGAACGACCCCTCGATGAGGCGGGTGACAAGCTGACGGTCGCCGAAGTCGAACCCGACCTGGCTCTCCTCGAAGGTCATCCGCACCTCGGAGCCGAGCTGCTCGGCCGACCGGCGCGCCTCGTCGAGCGCACGGCGTGGCAGCAGCACGGTGCCCTCGACGTCCTGCTCCCAATCGAGCGTGAGCACGGCCAGCCGGTAGGAGTCCGTGGCGGCGAGCACGAGGTTCTCGGCGGTGGCCTCGACGTAGACGCCGGTCAGCACCGGCCGCGCGTCGTCGGTGCTCGCGGCCCGTGCGACCTGGGCGACGCGCGCCGCGAACTCATCGGCCTTCATCACCGCCGGCGTGCTGTCGCCGCCGGTCGTCGCCAGGGCGGGGAAGTCCTCCAGCGGCATCAGCCGGAGGTCGAACCGCGCGTTGCCGCACTCCAGGTGCAGGCGGTCGTTGCCAGCGTCGGCGCTGACGGCGGCGTTGGGCAGGCTGCGGACGACATCGCCGAGAAGCCGGCCAGGCACCAGCGCGGTGCCCTCCCGATCGGCCTGGACGGGGATCGACAGGGTGCTCGAGACCTCCAGGTCGGTGGAACCCAGCAGCAACCGGTCGCCTGCGATCTCCATGCGCACGCCGGACAACGCCGGCAGCGTCGCCCGCGCACCGACCGTGCGCAGCACCCAGCTCGCTGCCTCGGCGAACTCGGTGCGCTCAGCCCGGAACTTCATGACGACCTCCGAAGGGATGGATCGGGTGATGGGTGGTCCAACCCACGCTGGTCACCTGGTGACGGGACCGTCCGGGTCGAGTGTCCGGCGGAGCCGGTCCCCACGTGCGCGATGGCATCGGACGCTGTGTACTTGTACACATCTCAGCACGGGCCCGGTTGCAGTACGAGTTGGATAGATCAGATCCGTCGTCGTCGTAGGGAAACCCGGTTCCTGTGGACAACCTGCCATCTCCCCTGGTCGGACGGTCTGCGCTGCCTGTGCACCGCGCGTGGATCCCGTGTTGACGCCGTGGGGAGAACCGGCCGGTTGTCCCCACGACACCCATGTGGTTCAGCGTGGGCGTGGACAACCCACAGTTTTCCACACCCTGTCCTCCATGGCGTGCACAGGAACTCCACAACGTCCGCATCGTGTCCGACCTACGCGTTCGCCGCGTTCTTGATCCGGGTCGTGAGCTCCTGGACCTGGTCGAAGATCGCGTGACGCTCCTGCATGAGCCCACCGATCTTGTTGGTCGCGTGGATGACCGTCGTATGGTCACGACCACCGAACGCCTGTCCGATCTTGGGCAGCGACAGGTCCGTCAGCTCGCGCGTGAGGTACATCGCGATCTGGCGCGCGTTGACCAGCTGGCGGGTCCGGCTGGTCGAGCACAGGTCGTCGAGCGTGAGGCCGAAGTAGTCGGCGGTCTGGCTCATGATCAGCCCGACGGTGATGTCGGCGCGCGACGGCTCGGGAAGCAGGTCCTTGAGCACCATCTGGCCGAGCTCGAACGTGACCTCGGTCCGCTGGAGGCTGGCGAACGCCGCCACGCGGATCAGCGCCCCCTCGAGCTCGCGGATGTTCGACGACACCCGGCTGGCGATCAGCTCCAGTACATCGTCGGGGATCGGCAGGTGGTCCTGCTGGGACTTCTTCCGCAGGATGGCCAGGCGTGTTTCCAGGTCGGGTGGCTGGATGTCGGTGATAAGGCCCCAGCTGAACCGTGTGCGCAGGCGCTCCTCGAGCTGCCCGATCTCCTTGGGCGGTCGGTCGGACGAGATGACGATCTGCTTCTGGGCGTTGTGCAGCGCGTTGAAGGTGTGGAAGAACTCCTCCTGCGTCTGCTCCTTGTTCTCGAGGAACTGGATGTCGTCGATCATCAGCACGTCGACGTCGCGGTACCGCCGCTGGAACCCGACCCGGCGACCGTTCTGGATCGCGTCGATGAACTCGTTGGTGAACTGCTCGCTGGTCGCG
This sequence comes from Euzebyales bacterium, assembly GCA_035461305.1. Classification (NCBI taxonomy): domain Bacteria; kingdom Bacillati; phylum Actinomycetota; class Nitriliruptoria; order Euzebyales; species Euzebyales bacterium. The sequence goes on from DATHVN010000208.1 coordinate 27,906, forward strand.
TAGTGCACTCGGAGGTCACCAAACAGCGACGTCGTGTAATGGCCGACGGCCTGCAGTAGATGGGTCTTGCCCAGTCCGGCCCCGCCGTAGATGAACAGCGGGTTGTACGCCTGCGCCGGTGCCTCGGCGACCGCGAACGCGGCGGCATGGGCGAACCTGTTGCTGGCACCGATGACGAACCGGTCGAACGTGTACTTCTTGTTCAGGCGCCCGCCCGCCGCGACCGGGATCGTCGGCGCCGGCTCCGGCTTGTACTGCGCTGGAGGCGGCTGCGCCGGCGCGACGGCCGGCTCGCGTGACTGGTCGTCGGTGCGCACGATGACCAGGATGCTCAGAGCACGTCCGGCGGCCGCGGTCAGGGCGGACCGCAGCGTGTCGCCGTACCGCGCGTCGAGCTGCTCGCGGGCGAACCGGTGAGGTGCCGCGAGCACCACGGTGTCGTTCTCGATGCCGATCGGCTGGGTCTCGTCGAGCCAGGCGTGCAGCGCCGCTGCCGTCAGGTCCTCCCGCAGGATCTTGAGGCTGGCCTGCCAGATCTGATCCAGATCGCCCACGACGGTTTCCACAGGCGCGATCCTCCCTTGTCGTCTGTGGCGATCTGCGTCGACCGCCTTGGGCAACCGGTGTTGTCCACATACCTTTCCACAGCTGTGGACTGGTGCCACGAGCGTGGCTTCCCACCGGGGTGCACCGGGAATCGAGTGCGGCTCACGCCACGTCTGCACCAGGGAAGCGGTGACGCCGGATCGGCTGCAGCAGACGTCGAACTCATTCCCGCTCCCGCGCTGTGGCCTGACGGCACATGTGGAACGAGTGTGACCCCGGGTCTGCTTCGCGACCGAACGCGGGGCAGGAGTATAGGTTCGGGATGCGCTGAGCCGCAACACGTATTCCGTGCTCCGGACGTACCGGCCGGCCACCCCCGGGGGCAAGCCGGGATCCGTGGTTGCGGGGGGTTCCGGCCGTTCTAGACTCGTATACACGCAAACGACATGGTCGTCGTTGCAACGGCACCGTCGTCCTGCAGCACCAGCGGAACCTCCCGTTGCCAGTGCTTCGCAACCGGTTCCGCCAACGGGCGCGGCACACGGCCCGCGGTTGCCCGCCCATCAGACACTTCTGCCGTTGCAGCACCCCATCCATGCCCAGTTGGTCCCGGCTCCAGGCGAGCACTCGAGGAACGAGCATGAAGCGCACGTATCAGCCCAACAACCGTCGCCGCAAGCGCAAGCACGGCTTCCGCTCGCGCATGCGTACCCGTTCGGGCCGCGCCATCATCCGTCGGCGGCGTGCGAAGGGCCGCAGGACGCTGACCGCCTGAGTAGGCAGCCTGTGGCGGTCATGTCGTCGCGTCGCATCCGGGCCGTGCGGGCGGCGCGGATGCGAGCGGCGTCCCCGACGATGGTCGTGCATGCGCTGTGCTCCGACAGCGAGGACGGTGGCGGACTGACGATCGTCGCCAACCGTGCGATCGGCGGCGCCGTGGTCCGCAACCGGGCCAAGCGCCGGCTGCGTGCCGCGGCACGCCGGGCCCGGTTGCCGGCCGGCGCCGACCTGGTCGTGGATGCACGTTCGGACGCCGTCCGCGCGCCCTTCACGACCCTGCACCGCGACCTCGAGCGTCTGACCACCCGTGCAGCGGAGCGGGCACGACGATGACGACACAGCGTGTGACGTCCGACACCGCGGCCCGGTGGAACCCGGTTGCGCAGGTGCTGGTGCTGCTCATGCGCGCCTGGCAGCTCGTGCCACGGATCGACCAGAACCGCTGCAGGTTCTACCCCAGTTGCTCGGCCTACGGCATCACCGCCGTGCGACGCTTCGGTGCCGTGCGTGGTGGCTGGTTGGCGATCCGGCGGCTCGGCCGCTGCCACCCATGGAACCCGGGCGGGGTCGACCACGTACCACCACGCACGGACGCCGGGCCGCGTCGCACCCATGTCATGACCAGCGAGGGTCGGTAGATGAGTATCTGGACAGGGCTGCTCGAGGCCCTCGGCGAAGTTCTGCGGTTCTTCCACGACGCGACGACCGGCCTGTTCGGTGACTACGCATGGGCTGTCGCCATCGTGCTGCTGACCGTGCTGGTGCGCGTGGCGATGATGCCGCTGGCGATCAGGCAGTTCCGCTCGATGCAGGCGATGCAGAAGCTTCGGCCGGACATGAAACGGATCCAGTCGAAGTACAAGACCGACCGCGGGATGATGCGGACCGATCCCGAGAAGTACCGCGAGCGGCGCCAGAAGCAGCAGGAAGAGCTGATGGCGCTGTACAAGGAGCACAACGTCAACCCCGCCTCGAGCTGCCTCCCCCTGATCGCCCAGATGCCGATCTTCGTGGCGCTGTTCAGCATGCTGCGCAGCCCTGACGTCATCCCCGAGCTGGTCGAGGCGCCGTTCCCCATTGATGCGACGCTCCAGGCGCCAGCCAGCCAGGCCGGCATCATCGCGATCGGCATGCTGCTCCTGATGGGCGTCACGACGTTCGTGCAGCAGAAGCAGATGATGGGGCGTCAGGCCGTCGCTGCCGACGATCAGCAGAT
>DATHVN010000209.1 GCA_035461305.1 Euzebyales bacterium
GACGGCGCTGGGTCCTGGGCGCGCCGTGCGATCGAGGTGGGTGCGACGACTGACCCGGCGGCGTGTGCCCTTGGACGGGTGGTGGAGGCGCGCCTGCGCATCCTCGACGGTGACCTCGATCGCGGTCTGGCGCTGCTCGACGACGTCGGAGTCGCGACCGTCTCCGGTGACCTCGACCCGTTGTCGACCGGGGTCGTGTACTGCGAGCTCGTGTGCGCGCTGCAGGGACTGGGACAGCATGACGCCGCCGAGGAGTGGACCGAGGCCATGGAGCGGTGGTGCCAGACCAACGCCATCGGCAGTCTCCACGGGCGCTGCCGCGTGCACCGCGCGGAGATCCTCCGGCTCCGCGGCGCCCTCGGCGAGGCGGAATCCGAGGCCATCGCAGCGTGCGACGAGCTCCGTCCGTACCTGCGGCGCGAACTCGGGTGGCCCCTGAGCGAGCTCGGACAGATCCGACTTCGCAGCGGCGACATCACCGGCGCACAGCGCGCCCTGGTGGCCGCACATCACGCTGGCTGGGATCCGTATCCTGCGCTCGCGCTGGTGCGCCTGGCGCAAGGAGACGTCACCACGGCGGCCGCGTCCATCCGGGATGCGCTGGAACGCCCCCGGCAGGTGCCGTCGAAGGAGCGGCCCCCCAACACCAACCTGCAGCGGGCGCCGCTGCTCGAGGCGCAGGTCGAGATCGCGATCGCGGCCGCCGACCTCGGTCGAGCCCGGTCGGCTGCCGACGAGCTCGAAGCCATCGCCGAGCGGTACGCGAGCAAGGCTCTGCTGGCGAGCGCGGCGCTGGCGCGAGGACGCGTGTGCCTCGCCGTGGGCGGCGAAGCGCGCGATGCTGAGCAGCACTTCTCCGCAGCTGCGCGACGCTGGAAGGAGATCGGCGCGCCCTACGAGGAGGCGCTCGCGCGTAGAGGTCTCGCCGACGCCCACCGTGCGGCTGGCAATGAGTCCCAGGCTGTCTTGGAGTCTCAGGCCGTCCGCACGATCCTTGATCGGATCGAACAGGGGGCAGCGCCCCAGCGTACGGTCAGGGCCGGGCATATCGACGGTGGAGCGGACGAGCGGTCGGCCGGGACCGTCAACGTGCTCCGGCACGAGGGTGACTACTGGTCGGTCGGGTTCGACGGACGCACCACGCGGGTGCGGGACCTGAAGGGCATGCGATACCTCGCCCGCCTCCTCGCCGACCCCGGACGGGAGTTCCATGTGCTTGACCTCGTCGCGGCCGAAGCCGGAAGCACAGCGACTGATGGTGGCCGGACGGCCAGCGTGTGGGACAGCGCGCTCGGTGATGCGGGTGAGCTGCTCGACGAGCAGGCCAGGACCGCGTATCGACGACGCCTGGCTGAGATCGACGAGGACATCGACCGGGCACAAGCGATCGGCGACACCGAACGGGCGGCGCAGGCGGCCACTGAACGCGACTTCCTGATGCGAGAACTGTCGCGGGCGTTTGGACTCGGCAGCAGAACACGACGAGCCGGATCCGCCTCGGAGCGTGCTCGCGCCGCCGTGACCCGTGCGCTGCGAACGGCAATGGCCCGGATCGATAACCACCATCCAGCACTCGGCGACCACCTCGACCGAGCAGTCCACACGGGCACGTACTGCTCCTACCAGCCCGATCCGCGCATCCCGACGAAGTGGCGTCTATGACGCGCTCCGTGCGCACCGATGATGACAAGACCCACGACGAGCCGTTCGCGGCGATCGACAGCGCCAGGCCGAACGCGGCCACGGCGGTCACCAGCGTGACCAGTAGACGGTCCGTCCCCGAGATTCCGGTAGTTCAGCCGCCGGACCGACGACGAGGATCAGGCCAATCGCACTCAACGCGGACGATGGCGACTGCCCAGGGTGCTGGGACGGTGGCGCACGGTGATCGAGGCGAACGCGAGGCAGCCGTGCCAGCAGTCGCAGCACGCTCGGCATGCAACCTGCTCGACTCGCGGCGCTGCCCCGGGGTCAGCTCTCGTCGGCGAACGAGCCGCACCTACCACCTGCCACCCTCGTCGAGCGGGACGACGAAGAAGGTGGTGTGCGTGAGCGACTCGAGCATCTCGGCTGTCTCGGCCGACCCGGTCGTGCCGAGGACGGCGTCGCAGAGTGGACCTGACATCACCTCGAGCACGGCGGTCCGCCGGAGGAACGTCAGTTCGTCGGGCCCGAGGTCGGTGACGACCTCGGATCGCACGTAGTCGATTGCCGCGCCGTCCGTCGGCGAGGACACGGTCGATGTCAACGAACCGGGCGTGCTGTCCGGCGCCGGCGCAACGCAAGCGAGCTGAGGCACACACCAGCGGCCCACCCTTCGGTCGACGCCATGATCTGGTCCAGCTCGCCTTCGGACACCGATTCCGCCAGCACCTCCACGAGTTGCGCTGCCTCCTCGGGGATGAGGGCGAGGTCGGACGGCCGGCGCGGACTGCCGATGACTTTGCCGCTGCCGGACGGACCGACGAGGACCAGGAAGCGGTGGTGTGGGCCGGGCGGCAGCCGCGTGACGAGATAGGCGTCCTCGCGCCAGAAGTCGTACAACGGCAGCACGTGGGGGTGCTCGACGCGCGCCACGGCCTGCGCATCTATCTCGAAACGTCGGATGAACTCCGGGTCCTTGGCGCGTTCTGGACGGGTGATGCGGCATGCGATCACCAGCGGGTTCGCGCGCGTCAGGCGCGTCCCTTCTCCAGCGCCTCGAGTAGCGTCGCCTTGGCGGTCACGAAGGTGCTGTCGACCAGCGACTCCGACGTCCGTGGGCGCGGGAGGTCGACGGACAGCCGCTCGGTCACGCGCGCAGGCCGGTCTGACAGCACGAACACGACGTCGGACAGCACCAGCGCCTCCTCGACGTCGTGGGTGACGAGCAGCACGGTATGCGGATCGTGTGTGAGGACCTGCTGCAGCCAGTCGTGCATGTCGCGACGGGTGATCGCGTCGAGCGCCCCGAAAGGCTCGTCGAGCAGCAGAACGTCCCGACCGCACAGGAAGGTCCGCAGCAGGGCGAGCCGCTGGCGCATCCCACCGGACAGCTCCGCGGGCCACGCGTCCTCAAACCCGGCCAGGCCGAAGCGCTCCAACAGCTCCCGCGCCCGGCCCAGCGCCTCCGCCCGCGGGACCCCGGCCACCTCGGCGCCCACGGTCGCGTTGCCCAGCGTCCGCCGCCACGGCAGCAGCAGGTCCCGCTGCGCCATGTACGCGGCCCGGCCCGGGCGCCCGACGACCGAGTGGCCGTCGATCACGGCCCGGCCGGCGTCGGGTACGACCAGGCCGGCGAGGACCTTGAGCAGGGTGCTCTTGCCGCATCCACTGGGTCCGACCAGGCCTGCGAAGCAGCCTGCCGGGATGTCGAACGACAGCCCGTCGAGGACCTCGACGTCACCGAACGTGTGCGTGACGCCGTCAAGGCCGATCATCCGCCGTCCGTGGGTTGCTCGGAGCCCGCCGCATCGTCTCCTGCTGGCAGGAACTCGTTCGTCCACGCGGCGTCGATGTCGATGTCGTCGGCCGCGATGCCGGCCTCCTGCAGGAAGGCGGTGAACTCCTTCCACACCGCAGCGTCCTGCACGCCCCAGGGTCCGTCCGGTGCGTACCTGTCGGCAAGGTACCGGGCGCTGTCGCGCACCAGATCCTCGTCGAGCTCGGGCGCGGCGGCGAGCAGGGCGTCGGCCGCCTCGTCGGGGGCGTCGATCGCACGTTCGTACCCGCGTGCCGTGGCGGCCATGAAGTCGCGCACCAGCTGTGGGTCATCGTCGATCAGCTGCTGCGACGTCGCGAGCAGCGGCGTGTACCAGTTGGGGATGCAGTCGAAGTGGTCGGCGAAGCGGATCGACGTGATGTCGAGCCCGGCCTGCTCGAGGCGGATCCCGTCCCAGCCGTCAAAGATCCAGACGAAGTCGTAGAAGTCGCGTTCCAGCCCTGCGCGGTAGTCGACGTTGCCGACCTCGACGAACTCGACCGCGTCGGGATCACCCCCGTCGCACTCGACGAGCGAGCGTACGAGCTCCGTCTCGAGCTCACCACCGAAGCCGCCGTAACGGTGACCCGCCAGGTCCGCCGGGCGGTCGATGCCCTCGTCGGCCAGCGCGATCAGGCTCGACGTGTTCGACGCGATGATCGCCGCGACCGACACGACGGGTGCACCCTGGGCACGTGCCGGCGTCACGGCCTCCTGCACCGACACCGCGAAGCCGGCGTCACCGGACGCGAGCGCAGGCAGGCCACCCTGCTCACCCGGCTGGATGATGCGCACATCGAGCCCGGCATCGGCGTACCAGCCCTTGTCGAGCGCGAGGTACAGGCCCGAGTGGTTGGTGTTCGGCGTCCAGTCGAGCATGACCGTGACCTCACGACCGTCAGCGTCGGTGCCCGCCGGCGCTGCCGACACGGCGGCGCTGCCCTGATCGCTCGATGCCGATCCGGGTGCCGCCGACTGACCGCCACAGGCTGTCAGGAGGACGGCCAGCACGGCCGCCACGATCGCTCTCAGGTTCATTGGCGTTCCTTCTGCTCGCGTTCGACGTGCTGCCACGGCGCCGCGACCCGCGCCAGCAGGTCGACGACGCCGAACAGCGCGACGCTCAGGACGGTGATCACCGCGACGCCGACGAACACGCGGTCCACGCGGAACGACGTCTGCGATCTGGTCAGGAACAGGCCCAGGCCACTGCTCGCCCCGACCCACTCCCCGATCACCGCGCCGGCGACGGCGTACGCCGACGCGATCCGCAGGCCGGCGAAGAACGCCGGCGTGGCGCCCGGCACGAGGACGAGACGCAGGATGTCACGCCGATCCGCCCCCATGCTGCGCAGCAGGTCGATCTGCTCTGGATCGGCCGACCTCAGGCCCTGGACGGTGGAGATCGCGACCGGGAACACCGCGATCAGCGCGACGACGACCACCTTGGGCGTCAGCCCGAAGCCGAACCACAACACCAGCAACGGCGCCAGCACGATCATCGGGACGGTCTGGCTGGCCACGAGCAGCGGATATGTGAGGCGTCGGAACAGTGGCACGGCCCACACCGCGACCGCCAGCGCGACACCGGCGACCGCGCCGGCGACGATGCCCACGAGTGCCTCGGTCAGCGTCGTGACTGTATGCCCACCGAGCACGCCGCGGACCTCGCCGAACGCCGTCACGATCCGCGACGGCGGAGGCAGGATGTAGGCGGGCGTCTCGAAGATCCGCACACCGAGCTCCCAAGCGAGCAGCAGCGCCGCGATCAGGATGGCCGGCGGCAGCCAGCGTCCCACGCGCAGGCGGCGCCGCAGCGCGCTCATCGGGCCTCCGCGTCACCCGGTCCCCCGGGTGTGTCCTGGCGGTCCGGGCCCTCACGGAACTTAGCGGTGAAGCCGTCGATGCCCGGCGTACGGCCGTCGTCGGCGGTCCCGTAGACCTTGATGACGGTCATGGCGGACGAGGCGCCGGCCGCGAGGCACGCCTCGTGAGTACGTCGCAGCAGCGGCCACACGACGTCGGGTTCACCCTCGAGGGTGGTCCCGAGCGCACCGACCTCGTGGTGCACGCCTGCGCGCTGGATCTCGGCGATCGCGGCCTCGACGTGGGAGTGGCGGTCGTCAGGGGTGCCGGCTGGCGTCGGCAGGCACTGGATCTCAGCGAGGATCATGCTCTGATTCCGTGTCGTTGCATCGTCGGGGATCGGCGGCGGTCACGGCGTCCGCTGCCCGTCGCCACAGGTGTCACGCCGCTCACCGCCGGGGCGGATGACCAGCAGCACGCCGTGGGCGACACGCACCGCGGCGGGACCGCCCGCGAACTCGTTGCTGACACCGCGGCTGGACAGCGGGTCCAGCACCTCGTCGCGCAGCGGATAGCGCAGTCCCTCGGTGGTCACGCCACGCGCGGGGCCATCGACGGCGAACAGCGACACCACCGTGCCGGCCGGCGCGGACATCGCGTGGTGGTCACGCACGACCTCGACCTCGGCGTCGCCGATCAGGGCGCGGACCCGCACCCGTGCGTACCGCGGCGAGGCGAGCACGAGCAGGTTGGCGAACGCGTGGTCGAGCCGGCCATCGCCACCCGATACGACGACCGCCGCGCCTGCCCCCAGATCGAGGGCGCGATCGAGCGCCAGCACGATGTCAGTCCGGTCCTTCGCGGCCGGGTGCCGGTCGACCTCGAGGCCGGGCCTGTCGAGCAGCGCCGGGTCGACGCTGTCGAGGTCCCCGACGACGAGATCGGCGGTCAGGCCGAGGCGCTCGACGGCGTGCAGGCCGGAATCGGCGGCGATCACGTAGTCGACGTCACCGATCCGTCCGGCGATCGCCGGACTGACGGCCTGGCCGCCTGCGATGACGGCCACGGTCGTGACCCCGTCGGGGCGCACGTCCGACCTCCCTTCGCTGGCATTACCCAGATCAGGTTCATGCGGGTCGGCGGCGCGTCAATCCGCCCTCTCAGCCCGGTTGCCCGAGCTCCCCGGTAGTGTGCGCCCACCATACCAGTGCCGTCGGCAAGCGGAGCCGATGACGACGGCGACCAGAGGCGATCCACGACTGCGCGACGGCGCGGCCTGTCAGGCCGCGCCGTCTGGTCGATCTGCTCCGGGGGCGGGACTCGAACCCGCAACCATCGCGTTAACAGCGCGCTGCTCCGCCTATTGAGCTACCCCGGAACGTGCTCCGGCGGCAACGATAGCAGCCGGACCTGCACGGCACCGCTGCGACCGACCGTCATGACGAATCGGTCAGATCGACGAGCGCGTGCATGAGGCCCATGATCTCGCGGTGGGTCCGGCTGCATCCGTACCGCACGGTCAGACAGCCGTGAGCATGCCTCGCAGCGCGACGCGTTCCGTCCGCGGCCGCCCGGTACGGCCGCGTGAACTGCGTGGGTGGGATCGCGGTGACCTCGCTCCAGAACGCGATGCCGGCGCCGTGATCGAGACCTTCGTGCAGGTACAAGCGTGCACGTAGCCGCGACTCGTCAACGTCGAAGAACGCGCGCAGCCAGCGGCGAACAGGCGAATCATCCCGGGATCGGTGTTCG
>DATHVN010000210.1 GCA_035461305.1 Euzebyales bacterium
GATCCGCCCGGCCCGGAGCTGCTGCGCCTCCGTGGCGTTGGGCCGGAACCGCTTGTAGTAGAAGTCGTGCGCGACCGACGACGAGATGACCAGCAGCAGTCCGGAGGCGGTCGACAGCGCGGCGGCCAGGCCACCGGCCGCGACCAGGCCGACCACAATTGCGGGCAGCCCTGCGATCTGCGGGGTGGCCAGCACCATGATGTCGAGGTCGGGGGTGATCTCGTTCTCGCTCTCGGGGTCCTCGGCCTCGCCAGGCGCGAACTGCACCTGCCCGTCACCGTTCTTGTCGTCGATCGTGATCAGGCCGGCGTCCTGCCACTCGATGACCCACTGGGGCAGGTTGTCGACCGACGCGTTGCTGACGTCCTGGATGAAGTTGGTCTTGGCGAACACCCCGACCGCGGGCGCGGTCGTGTACAGGATCGCGATGAACAGCAGCGCCCAGAACGCGCTCGCCCGCGCGTCACGCACCGTCTTGGTGGTGTAGAAGCGCACGATCACGTGCGGCAGGCCCGCCGTCCCGACCATCAGCGAGCCGGTGATCAGAAGCATGTTCAGCATGCTGCGGCTCTCATCGGTGAACGGATCCGTGTACGCGCTGAAGCCCAGTTCCTGCTGCAGGCCGTTGAGGTCCTGTGCGACGTTGCCGAACGAGACCTGCGGGATCGGGTTGCCCGACAGCGTGTAGGCGATCGCGATCGCCGGGATCAGGTACGCGATGATCAGCACGCTGTACTGGGCGACCTGCGTCCACGTGATGCCCTTCATGCCACCGAGGACGGCGTAGAAGAACACGACGGCCATGCCGATCAGCACGCCGCCGATGACCGCGTCGCCGAAGATCTCGATCCCGACGTAGCGACTGAACACGATGCCGACGCCGCGCATCTGCCCGGCGACGTAGGTCAGCGACACGAAGATCGCGGCCACGGCAGCCACCGCCCGCGCCGTCTCGGAGTAGCGGTCGCCCACGAAGTCGGGGACCGTGTACTTGCCGAACTTCCGCAGGTAGGGCGCGAGCAGCAGCGCCAGCAGCACGTAGCCGCCGGTCCAGCCCATCAGGTAGACCGAACCGCCGTAGCCCTGGAAGGAGATGAGCCCGGCCATCGAGATGAACGACGCGGCGCTCATCCAGTCGGCGCCGATCGCGGCGCCGTTGGCGACGGCCGGCACGCCGTGCCCGGCGACGTAGAAGCCCTCGGTGTCCGAGACCCGGCTGCGGTAGGCGATGAACAGGTACAGGCCGAACGTCCCGGCGACCCAGATCAGGGTCCACAGTTGGATGCTCGTCATGGCCGCCTACCCCTCTCGCGGGCCCTGCGCACCTCGTCCGCGACGCGCTGTTCCTCTTCGCGGCCGACCCCGTAGTGGTCGTCGAGCCGCTCCATGCGCCACACGTAGACGCCGATCAGGATGACGAAGGTGACGATCGAGCCCTGCTGGGCGAACCAGAAGCCGAGCGGGAACCCGTTGATCACGATGTTGTTCAGCGGCACCACGAGCAGGATCCCGAACAGGAAGCTCACGCAGAACCACACGGCCAACAGGATCGACATGATCCGAAGGTTCGACCGCCAGTACTCGCGGCGTTGCGATTCGTCCATGGCACGCGCCTCCCTCGCCAACTGCAGCTGCGCGGTCCTCACCGCGCGGACCAGCAAACCGGACCCACGCACGTGCAGCAAGCGGTGTGCCGTGGACGGCGGCTACGACTTCGCCAACGGGTGACAGGGCGGTCCGGACGGCACGTGGACCGATGCTGGACCGTTCGGTGCGTGATCTCGACCGTCTGCAGAGTCTGGACCACCGTTGGGCCGATGTCTGCCGCCGTGCGATGCCTCATGAGGTACCGTGCCGAGGATGGCTGACCGCGCGCGTGGCGACCGACCGACCGTGCGTGTCCGCTGGCCGTATCTCGGTAGGCCGCAGACCCTGCTGCTCGTCGCCGGACTCGTGACGATCGTCGCGAGCTTCCTGCCGTGGCTCGACACCGCCTTCGGCAGCACGAGCGGCGCGGCACTCGGTGGCCTCTACACCTTCTATGCGGGACTGCTCGCCGTGCCCGGGGCGATCCTGCGCCGCCGCATGGTCGTCGTCGGTCACGCGCTCGTGCTCGCGGTCGTTGGCACCGCCGTGCCCACCTGGCGCCTGGTGTGGGCGCTGGGCCGGCTGCCCGGCCTCGGGCAGGCGTGGCTGCCGGGACCGGGCCTGCTGCTCGTGTTGATCTCGGGCGGGGTCGCCGCGTACGTGGCCGTCGCTCTGTTGCGCACCCAGGTGACCGACGGATCGCGCTCGCCCACCGCCCACGCCGACCGCTAGATTGCCAGGTGTGACCCCGACCGCCGACGAGCCGATCGGCCGCGACGAGTTCGACACGCCGGCCGAGGTCGACGCCGTGTTCCGCACCCAGCGCCGCATCGCCGTCGCCCACTTCGTGGTGTTCCTCGCCGGCCTCCTGTCGATCCCGGCGGTCACCCTGTTCACAGGGTGGTCCAGCGAGAACGAGGTCGCGCAGTGGGCGACCGGCTTCGTGGCGATCGGCGCCGGGCTCTACCTGTTCTTCTTCCTCCTCGGCATGGCAGCGGCGTCGCTGGCCACCGGCGTCGAGCACCGCATGCTCGGCACGCCCGGCCACGCCGACGCGGCCGAGCGCGAGCCGTGACGACGGTGGACGCGGACCCGTGACCGTCGACCTGGCGGCGCTGATCGCCACCCTGGCCGGCCTTACGATGCTCGCCCTGGCACTCGCCGTGCGGCCACGGCGGGCATCGAGCATCGACTTCTACCTCGCCGGTCAACGGATCGGTGTGGTGACCAACGCGCTGGCGATATGTGGCGACTACTTCTCGGCGGCGTCGTTCCTGGGTGTCGCTGCCGCCGTCTACGTCTCGGGCCTGGACGGGGTGTGGTACGCAGCCGGGTTCGCGGCCGGGTTCGTGCCCGTCCTGCTGTTCGTCGCGGCGCCGATGCGCCGCTTCGGCCAGTACTCGCTGCCTGACTTCCTGGGCCGCCGGCTCGTGTCCGACCAGGTCCGCCTGGCCGCGGTCGGCGTGGTCCAGATCATCGTCCTCAGCTACCTCATACCCCAGGCGGTGGCGAGCGGAATCACGTGGAGCCTCCTGGTCGGATCGGGCGTCCTCGGACTCGATGCCTACGCGACCGGCGTGGTGGTCGCGACCACGACGATCGCCGGCCTGGTCGCGTTCGGTGGCATGCGCGGCACGACGTGGACCCAGGCCTTGCAGTTCGTGCTCATGATGGCGGTGCTGGTGTGGCTCGCTGCGATGGTCCTGGGCAGTGGCTTCAGCTACACGGGTGCTGTGGAGGATCTGTCCAGACAGCCGCTGCTCAACCCCGTGCTCGTCGACGGGCAGTGGCAGCTGCAGCCGGTGCGCAGCGCGCTGCAGTCGGATGCCCCGGCGCGCTTCGACGAGCCAGGCGCACGGTACTCGGTCCTCGGGCAGACCATGCTGCTGATCACGCTCATGCTGGGCACCGCGGGGCTGCCCCACGTCATGAACCGCTACTTCACGAGCCCGACCGGCCGGGAGGCCCGACGGACGACCGTGTGGGTGCTGGGTGCGGCCGGTGTGTTCTACATGCTCGCGGTCATGCTCGGCACAGCCGCACGCAGCGTGATCGAACAGGTCGCGGACACCACGCCGTGGCTGGCGGACCTGACGGTCGATGGGGTGCTGCGGATCCCCGAGCACGCGATGCTGACGCTCGGACGGCTGAGCGCCGGCCAGGCCGGGCTGGCGACGATCGCGATCGCGGCGCTCGTGGCGGTGATCTCGACCATGGCTGGCCTGCTGCTCGCCGCGGCCGCGTCCTGGGGGCACGACACCTTCGCCGGCGTCGTCAACCGCCGCGCGACCCAGGCGCAGGTCGTGCTCGCGGGGCGTCTCGCGGTCGTGGGCACCGCCGCGGTCGCCGCCGTCGTCGCGTTGCAGCTGGAGCCGGCGTCGCTGTCGGCGCTGTTCCCCTCGGCGGTGGCCACGATGGTCACCTGGGCATTCGCTGTCGCAGGTTCGGCGCTGACGCCGGTGATCATCCTGTCCATCTGGTGGCGCAGAACGACGGCGGCGGGCGCGGTCGCGGGGCTCTTCGTTGGCAGCGGCACCGCGATCACCATGTTCCTGATCGCCCTGCTGCGCCCCGACTGGTCGGTGGCGACGCTGTTGCTGACGCCGACGCCGGTCGCTGCGCCGTGTGCCATCATCGCAGCCGTCGTGGTCTCGCTGCGGACCGAGGTGCCGGCCGACCTTCCGGAGCTGTGGGTGCGGCTGCACGGCACCGCCGCGGACCGGGCCGCCGAACGGCTGGCCCGGTTGACGATCCGCAGCGCCGAAGCCCACCGGCCCCCCTCCGATCAGGTCCGCGTCGGGGGCACGGGACGCTGGTCATGAGCCGCTCGGCCGGACTGCTCGCGACGGTCGTGGCGGCCGCGTGGATCCTGCTGTACGTCACGACGCAGATGATCGCCGACCCACCGCTGCACACCGGCGTGATCATCGCGCTCGGCGTGGCCGTGACGACCGCCCTGATCCTGGGCTTCCCATCGACGCTGCGCGGGCCGCGCGATCCGCTGGCAGCCACCGGCCGGGGTCGGCTGCTGCGACTGCGCGTGCCGGGGGCACAGTCGTCGACGTCGGTCGCCGTCTTCGGACGCCATCTGCCGTTGCGGTCGGGCCTGACGCCAGAGGCGGCAGATCGGACCGTGCGGCTGCTGCGGCCAATCCTCGCCGGCGATGCGGTTGCGATCACCGACACCGAGTCCGTGCTCGCGTTCGTCGGCCCGGGCAGTGACCACCACCGGTCGGGGCACCAGCCGACGACCGCAGCCACCCGCGCGGTCCTCGCCGGCGGGAGGACCAAGGTGCTGCGCACGCGCGAGGAACTGGGCTGCTCCGACCCGACGTGTCCCCTGCGGACAGCCGTCGTGGCGCCGCTTCTGGTGGCCCACCGCGTGGTCGGCACGTTGAAGGTGTACCGCATCGACGGGACCCCGCCCGCGAAGCAGCCGGTGCAGGACCTGGCCAGCATCCTGTCGTTGCACCTCGAGCTCGCCGAGGCCGACCGTGAGCGGCAGCTGGCGGCCGACGCGCGGCTGAACGCGCTGCGCGCGCAGATCAACCCGCACTTCCTGTTCAACGTCCTCAACACCATCGCGTCCAAGGCCAGGACCGACCCTGAGAACGCCCGCCGGCTACTGCTGCGGCTGAGTGACTTCTTCCGCTACTCGATCCGCCAGGACGGGCAGTTCGCCGACTTCGCGCAGGAGTACTTCTTCGTCCGAACGTATCTGTCGCTCGAGCAGGCGAGGTACGGCGACAGCCTGCACGTGCGCTTCGACGTCGACCCGCAGGTCCTGAGCGTGCAGGTGCCGGTGCTGACGATCCAGCCGCTCGTCGAGAACGCGGTCAAGCACGGTCTGTCAGAGAAGGTCGGTGGCGGAACGGTCAGCCTGCGTGCCCGCGTCGACCCGCTGAGCGGGACCACGATGATCCAGGTGCGCGATGACGGGGTGGGCATGCCCGACGACGTGCTGGACCGGGTGCTGGCAGGGCAGGCGCCCAGCGAGGGCATCGGGCTGCGCAACATCAACCAGCGCCTGGAGAACCTGTTCGGCGAGCGATACTCGATGCACGTCCGCTCCGGACGTGACAAGGGCACGACCGTCGACCTGCGCCTGCCGCTGCGCTAGGGTCTGTCTCCCGGACCGGTCGTGCACCGAGGGTGCTGGCTGCGCCGGGCTCGCAAGGCGCGGTGAGCGACGAACACCGCGCTCGTGTCGGCGCGAGCCGCAACGACGCGAGCCCGGATGCAAATGCGATCGAATGCCGGCCGGGACCGGGAGACAGACCGGGCATACGTCGATGGATGCCACCAGCAGGTCGGGTCGAAGGGACACCTGATGGACGCCCGCCGTCGCGCGCGCTGCCTGATCGTCGACGACGAGACGCCCGCCCGCGCCGAGCTGCGGTACCTGCTCGAGTCGTTCCCGGACGTCCAGGTGGTCGGTGAGGCGACCAACGCGGACGAGGCCGCCGTGCTGTTGGACTCGCTGCACTACGACGTGGTACTGCTAGACATCCGCATGCCCGGTGGCACGGGCCTGGAGCTCGCCGCG
The DNA here is from genome assembly GCA_035461305.1 of Euzebyales bacterium. Taxonomy (NCBI): domain Bacteria; kingdom Bacillati; phylum Actinomycetota; class Nitriliruptoria; order Euzebyales; species Euzebyales bacterium. Next base: position 6,134 of record DATHVN010000210.1, read on the forward strand.
CGGCTGCGTGCGCAGGAGCATCCCCCGGCGATCGTGTTCACGACCGCGTACCCCGACCACGCCGTCGAGGCCTTCGATCTGGCGGCGGTCGACTACCTGGTCAAGCCGTTCGACGAGGACCGGCTCCGGCGCGCGCTGGAGCGCGCGCTGCGTCCGTTCGGCGCCGACGATGACGATCCGCCCACAGGCGTCACGCCCGCCGGGTCCACCCTCACCGCCCGGATCCCGATCCAGCAGGCCGGCCGCACGGTGCTCGTGGAGCCCGACGCGATCTACTACGCCAACGCGTCACGCGGCTACAGCTACCTCAAGCTCGCCGACGACCGGGTGCTGACCACCTACTCGTTGGCCGACCTCGAGCGGCGCCTGACCGACGAGTTCTTCCGCTGCCACCGCTCCTACCTGGTCAACCTCCGGCACGTCCGCGAACTGGTGTCCGACTTCCAGGGTGGCCTGATGCTGATCATGGACGACCCTGAGCGCAGCCGGGTCGAGGTGTCCCGCCGGCAGGCCGCGGCGCTGCGTCGCGCGCTCGGCGTGTGACCCGGGAAAGGCGCTAGAACTCGTCGTCGGACTCGAGCAGGAGGCTCTCGAGACGGTCGCGTGGGGTGTCGCGATCGTGGTCGCTGGCCTCCTGCTCGTCGTCCTGTGCGTCACGTGCGACCCGCTCGACCTCGTCGGGGTCGACGTTGTCGTCGAGCAGGGCGCGGACCTCCTCATCCGACAGGTCGGGAGCCGCGGTCACCGACGCACCGCTCCGGCGCCGTGTCCGCGTCGGCGCCGTGGCGTCGTCCGGCGCGCCAGCGCGGGTGCGGCGGGGACGGCCGCTCGTCGGAGCGTTGGGTCGTTGACGGTTCATGGTCGGCCTCGCTTCGTGTTCACGTGGTGACGGGGAGCACCGCAGCGCCGCGTCCTTGCTGTGGTCAGACGAGTGAGGCGACGTCCGCCTCCTTGTCGCGGACCGCCTCCGCCGCCTCGCGCAATGCCCCCAGCTCGTCGTCGGTGAGGTCGAGCTCGACGATCTCGGTCACACCGCTCCGGCCGAGCCGCGCCGGCACGCCCAGGTACACGTCACTGATCCCGTACTCACCGGTGACCCATGCGCAGACCGGTAGCACCACTCCCTGGTCCAGCGCGACGGCGCCCACCATGCGGGCCGCGGCCGACGACGGCGCGTAGTACGCAGAACCCTGCTTGAGCAACCCGACGATCTCGGCGCCGCCGGTTCGGGTCGCACCGACGATCTGCTCGATCACGTCGTCGTCCATCACCTCGCGCAGTGGCTTGCCGTCGACGGTGACCTGCGACGGGACCGGCACCATCGTGTCGCCGTGCGAGCCGAGTGTGATCGCCTCGACCACGAGCGGCGAGATGCCCAGCGCGGTCGCGATCTTGTCCTGGAAGCGGGCCGTATCGAGCAGGCCTGCCTGTCCCATGACACGCTCGTGGGGAAAGCCCGACACCTGCTGGAACAGCGCAGTCATCTCGTCGAGCGGATTGGACACCACGATGACGACGGCATCGGGTGAGGTCTCGGCGATCTGGCGCGCGACACCACCGACGATCTTGGCGTTGTCCTCGAGCAGGTCCATCCGGCTCATGCCCGGCGACCGTGGCTTGCCGGCCGTGACGACCACGATGTCGGAGCCGTCCGCGTTCTCGTACCCGTTGGTGCCGATGACCTTCGTCTCGTAGCCCTCGATCGGCCGCGACTGGTTCATGTCGAGCGCGAGGCCCTGCGGCAGGCCCTCGATGATGTCGAGCATGACGACCTCGTCGGCGAAGTCGGCCTGCGCGATGCGCTGGACGGTCGTCGAGCCGTACTTGCCGGCGCCGATCACGGTTACCTTCACGGGTGCGCCTCCCAGGTCGGGGGGTGAGCAGATGGAATCCTCGGGCGACCCTACCCGGCCGCGGACCGCGGCTACACGTGGGCTGCGGCGTGCGCCTGCAACCGTGCGGCCAGCAGGGTGTTGTGCAGCAGCATCGTGACGGTCATCGGTCCAACTCCCCCGGGGACCGGCGTGATCGCGCCCGCGACCTCCGCCACGCCGTCGAAGTCGGCGTCACCCTCGAGCGTGCCGTCGTCGCGCCGGTTGATGCCGACGTCGATCACCGCGGCGCCCGGCCGGACCATGTCGGCCGTCAGGGTGCGCGACACGCCGGTCGCGACCACGACGATGTCCGCGGTGCGGGTGTGCGCGGCGAGGTCCCGCGTGCCGGTGTGACAGATCGTCACCGTGGCGTTCGCGCCCTCGCCCCGGGTCGTCAGGAGCATGGCGAGCGGCCGCCCGACGAGCTGCGACCGGCCGATGACGACCACATCAGCACCGTTGATCTCGATGCCCGCCGTGCGCAACAGCACCTGGCAGCCCAACGGCGTCGCCGGGACGAACCGCGGGTCGCCGCGCAGCAGGCGGCCGGCGTTGTCGGGGTGCAGCCCGTCGACGTCCTTGAGCGGATCGACCCGTTCCTGCGCGGTGACCGCGTCGAGCTGCGCCGGTAGCGGCATCTGGACGATGATGCCGTGCACGTGCGGGTCCGCGTTGAGCCGGTCGATCTCACCGTGCAGGTGGTCCTGGGTTGCGTCGGCCGGTAGGCGGACGCCGTGGGACGTCATGCCGACGCGCTCGCACATGCGCTCCTTCTGCCCGACGTAGACGTGGCTCGCCGGGTCGTCACCGACCAGGATCGCGGCGAGACCGGGCACGACGCCGGTCCTCGCCAGCTCCGCGGTCTCCGCGGCGATGCGTTCACGCTCGGCGGCCGCTGTCGCCCTGCCGTCGATGAGCCGTGCAGTCATCCGTGCTCCTGCGTCCTGCGGGTCCTGCGATGGGCGACACACGCTACCGGCTCGCACCGCCGGCTGCCTCCCCGCCGTCGGTGCCGTCAGCCGCGGCCGCGTCCGCATCGGCCGCCCGAAGCGCGTCGTTGACCGCTGCCACGATCCGGACGAGCGCCCTGGCGAAGACCCCGACGACCCAGACCGGTACCAGCAGGGCACTGGCCACGGTCAACCGCTGCGTTCCATCGCCGGCGGTCGCAACGGCGAACCACGTCAGGGCGAGTGCGCAGATGACGGCGACCCCCGCGATCTGGCCGACGGTGCCCACCACCACCATGAGGGGGCCATAGCCCAGCAGCGCCCCGAGGACGGGCGCGAGGGGTAGCAGCTGTGCACCGTGCACTGTCGCGGTCAGCCGTTCCCGCACGTCGTCGTCGGCATCGAGGGTGCGCGCCAGCCAGCGCGCCACGGCCAGTGGCAGCCACGGCAACGACGGACCCCGCAGCGCCGGGTCGATGGCCAGCAGGCCCGCGACGCCGCCGAGGCCCGCGAGGGCCACGCCCGGCGACGGCAGCACCAGGCCCATGGCCACCGGGACGGCGGCTGCCGTCAGCAGCCCCAGGCGCCACCACGTCCGCGACGTCTGCGGGCCAGTTCCGACGTCGTCGAGTGGCGACGTCGCGTACAGCACGATGGTCTGGGTCGTGTCGATGAGATCCGCGCACCGCTCGGGCCGCTCGTCGGGCACCGTCGACAACGCACGGATCACCGGATCCGGCAGGTCGAGCGCCCGAGGCTCGGCCAGCAGGTCGGCCAGCTTCTCGCCGCGCGCACCGGAGTGCAGCGCGACCAGCGTCGCCGCGAACGAGTAGACGTCCGCCGGAGGTCCGAACCGTCCGGATGGCACCTCCGGCGCAACGAACAATGGTGTGCCGACGTAGGTCATGTCACCGCCGACCGTGCGCAGGCTCGACGGGTCGACCAGCACGATGCGCCCGGCGTCGGCACGGATCAGGTTCGACGGCTTGACGTCGCGGTGGACAAGGGGCTCGCCGTCGGACCACTCCCCGTCGTGCAGACGGTCGAGCGCCAGCGCGAGCGGCTCGAGGTCGGCGAAGGCCGCCGCGCCCAGGTAGGCGTTGTCGAGCGGCTCGCCTTCCACGAGCTCCATGATCATCGCACCCCAGCCGGCCCAGTCCCCAGAGGTGAGTACCCGCGCGTTGAGGACGCGCACCAGCGCCGGGTCGTCGATGCGGGCCAGCTCCTGCGCCCGCCGAGCGAACGTGGCCGGCTCAGCCACGACATCCGGTCGGATCAGCTTGACCGCGCGTAGGTTCCCATCACGGGCCGCGGCGGCCCAGACCTCCCCCTCGCCGCCGACGCCGATGCGGTGCCGCAGCTGCGCGCCGAGCACAGTCGGCAGCCGTCGCGCGGCGCGGTCGCGGCGCGCGATCCTGGTGCGGTCGATGGACCCGTTGACGGTCACACCGTGACGGTATCGTGCCCGGGTCCGATTTGAGAGGATCCGCCGTGGCGCTGCGCAGCGGGACCGGTCGACGGGTGCCCCGGTCGGCGCCCCTCGACGATCGTGCCAATGTCGGGGACGTGGCGGGCCCCGCGGCCCGTGGCGCGCTCCGGCTGCCGCTGCTGCTGGGCGCGCTGGGCGCGTTCGCCATCGCCTTCTCGGGCATCTACGTGCGGCTCTCGACGGTCGCGCCCGCGACGTCGGCGGTGTTCCGGTGCCTGTACGCCGTGCCGGTGCTGGCGCTGCTCGCGCGTCGCGAGACGCGGGCCGCTGGACGACGCGATGTGGCGCACCGACGGCGCTCCCTTGCGGCCGGCGTCGCGTTCGCCGTCGACCTCGTGGCCTGGCACTACGCCATCGACGTGGTCGGCGCCGGACTGGCGACGGTGCTGGCCAACGTCCAGGTGGTCATCGTCGGCCTGGTCGCGTGGGTCGTGCTGGGCGAGCGACCGTCGCGCGCCACCATCGGCGCGGTGCCGGTCATGCTGTTCGGCGTCGTGCTGATCTCCGGCGTGATCGGCGCGGACGCCTATGGCGACGACCCCGGCCTCGGGGCCGCGCTCGGCCTGCTCGCCGCGGTCGCGTACTCCGGCTACCTGCTGCTGCTCCGAGCGGGCAACGCCGACCAGGAGCACAAGGCCGGCGCGCTGCTCGACGCGACCGTCGTCGGTGGCCTCGGTGCGGCGGTCGCCGGACTCGCGCTCGGCGACCTCGACCTCGTGCCCAGCTGGCCGGAGCACGGATGGCTGATCGTTCTCGCGCTCAACTCGCAGGTGGTCGGCTGGTTGCTGATCTCGTACGCCCTGCCCCGCCTGCCCGCGATCGTGACCTCGGTGCTGCTGCTGCTCCAGCCCGTCAGCGCGGTGCTCCTGGGCATCGTGCTGCTCGGCGAGGCGCCATCGGTCGTCCAGCTGGGAGGCGTCGGGCTCGTCCTGGCCGGCATCGTCGTATCGACCGCCAGCGACGCGGCCGCGGGGCGCGACCGTCAGCGATCGGAGCGCTGACCCGCCAGCTCCTTCGTCAACGACCACACCTGCGCTCCCAGCGCGGCATCCCCGGTGCCATCGGGCCAGCGGACCGGACGCAACCGCGCGTCGACGTGGCCGGTGGGCGGGATCGGCCCGGTCGCCAGCTCGACGTACCGTGCAGCCACCGCCGCAGGGTCCGCGGCGAACCGCATCTTGGGCCGGTACGCCAGCTGCAGCAGGGGCGGGTAGGCGGCCAGGCGCTCCTGGTCGAGCCGCACGCTGGGGATCTGGAGGGCGGCCGCCACCACGCCGCGGCGCCGCAGCTCGGCTGCGAACGCCAGCTGGGCGAGCTTCGAGCGGTAGTAGGCGCGCACCGGCGACCAGCGCCGTCGGCTGTCGAGGTCGTCGAGGTCCAGGCGCTGCCACGGCATCGCGGTCAGGCCGCGCGAACCGGCGAGCACGACGCGGCCGTCGCCGACGAGGTGGGGCCACAGGATCGTGGTCAGCACGAACGGCGCCACGTGGTTGACCGCGAAGACCTCCTCGATCCCGTCGGTGGTGATCCTCGGCCGCCGCCTGGCGACGGCGAGGATCGCGGCGTTGTTGACGACAGCCTGCACCGGACCGACCGCGGCGATCCGCTCGGCGGCGGCCCGGACCTGCGCGAGATCGGCGAGGTCGGCCGGGATGCTCTCGACTCGGCCGCCCGCGCGGGCCGCGGCGGTCGCCTCCGCCACGACGCCGGCGGCCCGTTCGTCCGACCGCGCCATAACGATCACATGGCGCCCCGCCCCGGCGAGCTGCACGGCGGCGCGCCGCCCGATTCCCGTGGCGGCGCCCGTGACCACGACCGTGCCGGCGTTCATGCCCGCAGTGTCTCACGCCGAAGCTCGGGGTGTGGGGCACAGCTCGGGTGAGGTCCGGACTTCGGCCCTGACCCGAAGTCCTGCCCCCACCCCGAGATTCGGGACCGAAGGTGGTGCAGCGAAGTTCGGGGTGGGGGGCCGGGTGCGGTTTGGGTCAGTGGCGGAAGTGGCGGTGGCCCGTGGTCAGCATCGGGATGCCCGCCTCGTCGCACGCCGCGATCGTGTCGTCGTCGCGCTTCGAGCCGCCCGGCTGGATGATCGCCGCGACGCCCGCCGTGATCGCGGCGTCGGGACCGTCGCGGAACGGGAAGAACGCGTCGCTGGCCAGCACGGAACCCTTCGCGCGGTCTCCGGCCTTGCGGACCGCCAGCTCGACGCTGTCGACGCGCGACATCTGCCCGGCGCCGACCCCGACGACCGCGCGGTCGTGGACCAGCACGATCGCGTTCGACTTCACGTGGCGGCACGCCTGCCAGGCGAACGCCAACGCTGCGCTCTGCTCGGCGGTCGGCTGTGCCCGGGTCACGACCTGCCAGCCGGCGGCGTCGTCGGTGCCCAGATCCGGGCGCTGCACCAGCAGGCCGCCCGCGACGGTCTGCGCCTGCACCACATCGGAGTCCGGCACCGAGACCTCCAGCAGCCGCAGGTTGCGCCGCTTGACGAACTCCTCGCGCGCCTCGGCCGAGAACGCCGGCGCGACCACGACCTCGGTGAAGACCTCGATGACCTGCCGTGCCGTCTCGGCGTCGACCTCGCGATTGCAGCCCACGATGCCGCCGAACGCGCTGACCGGGTCACCGGCCAGCGCCGGTCCGTACGCCTCCGCCAGGCTGGCGGCCAGCGCGATGCCCGTGGGGTTGGTGTGCTTGACGATCGCCACGCACGGCTCGCCGAAGGCGGTCGCCATGCGCCACGCCGCATCGGCGTCGAGCAGGTTGGTGTAGCTCAGCGCCTTGCCCTGCAGCAGGGGTGCGGCGGACAGCCCCCGCGGCGACGGCGGCCGGTAGAACGCGGCCTGCTGGTGGGGGTTCTCGCCGTAGCGCAGGTCCGTCACCTTGTGCCACACGTCGACCCGCGTGAATGGCATGGGATCGTCGCCGGCGAACCAGGCGACGATGGCCGCGTCGTAGGTGGCGGTGTGGGTGAACGCCTTCGCCGCCAGGCGACGGCGCGTTCCGGCCTCGATGCCGTCGCCTGAGACCTGCTCGACGATCGTCGTGTAATCGGCCGGGTCGACCACGACCGCCACGTGCGCGTGGTTCTTGGCGGCCGCCCGCATCATGGCCGGCCCTCCGATGTCGATCATCTCGATCGCGTCGGCAGCGGAGACGTCAGGGTTCGCGACGGTCTGCTCGAACGGGTACAGGTTCGACACGACCAGGTCGATCGGCGTGATGCCGTGCTCGGTGAGCGTCCGCAGGTGCTCAGCCACGCCGCGGTCGGCGAGGATGCCACCGTGCACCGCGGGGTGCAGCGTCTTGACGCGGCCGTCGAGGATCTCGGGGAACCCGGTCACGTCGGTGACCGGGGTGACCGGCACGCCGGCATCGGCGATGACCCGGGCGGTCGAGCCGGTGGACACGAGCTCGACCCCGGCGTCGTGCAGCGCGCGTGCCAGCAGCGCCAGGCCGGTCTTGTCGTACGCGCTGATGAGTGCGCGTCGCGGTTGGAGTGGGGCGTTGCTCACGGTTGTGTCCTCACGTGTCGTCCGGCACGGATGAGGCGTCCGGCGCACCAGTCCCGCACCACATCAGGTAGCAGCTGGTGCTCGATCTTCCGCAGCCGTTCGTGCAGGCTGGCCGCCGTGTCGCCGGGATGCACGGCCACGGCCTCCTGGGCGATGATCGGGCCGTGGTCGACGAGCTCGTCGACGAAGTGCACCGTGACACCCGTGACCTTGACACCCCATGCCAGCGCGTCCTCGACGGCGTGGGCGCCGGGGAACGCGGGCAGCAGCGAGGGGTGGATGTTGATCACCGGCCACCGGTGCACGAAGGCACCCGACAGCACACGCATGAAACCGGCCAGCACCACCAGGTCGGGTCGCATCCCAGCGACCCGATCGGTCAGGGTCGCCTCCCACGCCACCCGGTCGCCGTCCAGCGGCACCGTCGCGATGTGCACACCACGAGCCGCGGCGCGTTCCAGTGCCCGCGCACCGGGCCGGTCCGACACCACGCCGACGACGTCACCGCCGAGGTCGGGAGCGTCGAGCAGCGCCTGGAGGTTGGTGCCTGACCCGCTGGCCAGCACGACGATTCGCTGGGAGTGCACGCCGGTGAGATCCCTGGTCAGTCGGATGGACGGGCCTGCCGGCCGTGGTCCTACGGGGCCGGTTCGACGTCTGGTCCCGGGTCCGGGTCGGGCGCAGGCGCCGGATCCCGGTCGGGGGTAGGCGCCGGATCCGGGTCGGGGGTAGGCGCCGGATCCGGGTCGGGTGCAGGCGCCGGGCCGGGGTCCGGGTCGGGTGCCGGCGTCGGATCGGAGTCCGGCGCCGGTGCGGGATCCGCCTTCGGCCTGGGCCTCGGCTCCGGTGAGCTCGTCGGCTTGCTCGACGGCGTGCCGGCCGATCCCGACGACGCCGAGCTCCTGGCGGATCCGCCGCCGCGAGCCGACACCGTGTCGCTACCGCCGGAAGCGGTGGATCGCATCGCGCTGAGGCCCGGGTACGACGACGCCGTCGCCCGTTCGCCGGGGAGGAGCGACGCGACCCGCCATGGAGGTCTGACGGTCGAGTCGTCCGCGGATGCCCTGGCCATTCTGTCCTTCCGGTTCCTCGAGGGCGCCGGCTCCTTGCGCGCGGCCTCGACCATGAGCGTGCGGCCGCCCGCGGGCGGGAACGAGAGCGTGTCCGGCCCGGTACCCGCGTCGGAGCCGGGGTCCTCGGCTGCAGCAACCTGTGCCGGCAGCGTCGTCTGTGCCGTCCCGACGCCCCCGGCGACGAAGGCGAGCACCGCCAGCAGCGACGCCAGCGCGAAGACCGGCTGCGGGGTCGGCGAGTAGCGCACGAGGCGTGACGGGACACCGGACGTGAACCCCGCCGCCCGGCGGCGAACGGGCACGGACAGCCGGAGCAGCGACTCCACGGCGATGGGCGACAGGCGCTCGGCGGCCAGCGCTTCCAAGGGGAGCGGGCTGCCGCCGTCGAGCGACCGCTCGTAGGGATGCGCGGCGGTCACGACGACGTACGCGTCGGCGACGGCCGCGGCGTGCGCGGCGATCGCGACGGATGAGGTGGTGCTGGTCGTGGCGACGTCGATGAACGGGCCACGCAGCAGCGCACTCCACGGACCGAGCCACGCGACCATCGGCTGGTGGGGGTGCGGCAGGTCATCAGGGCCTGTGCCGAGCTCGCGCAGCAGCAGCGCCCACTGGAACCGGTCCAGGTCGTCGCGGTCGAGGTGGAGGCGTTCCGCGACGAGCGTCGCGACAGCCCGGACCCGCCCAGCGTGTGAGCGCGGCCGGAGTCCGCTCCGTGCGGTCGCTGCATAGCTGATGATGACGTGCTCGGCGGCGGCGTCGAGATCGCGGTCGGCCATGCCGGGCAGCAGGTCGGCCAGCTCGGCGTCGCCGCCCCGCAGCGACGCCAGCGAAGCGATCCGCGACCGCCTCGGCACGGCGCCCGGGAAGCCCAGGTCGAGGTCGAGCAGGGCGGCGACCGGCAGCAGGCGGCGCAGCGTCCGCTCGACGGCGAGCGCGCCGGCCAGAGCGACACCGGCGATCAGCGCCCCGCGCAGCACCTCGGTCACCGGCCCGCCCGCCGGGGGCAGCAGGTCCGCCGCGAAGTAGGCGACACTGAACAACGCGAGCAGCGGACCGACCATCGCGTACACGCGGTAGGCGCGCGCCAGGCCGGGCCGCCTGTGCCAGCGATCTGCGGTCACACCCGGATCAGACATCCCGCGGGTCCTTTGCAGCGCGATGGACGATGAAGATGCGGGCAGGGCACGGTGGACAGCATCCCGCTCGGCCCCCATCATCGCAGCACCAGCGACCACGGCAACACGGACTGCTGGCCGGTCCGGGGTGCCGTTAGGTCATCAGGCCCCTCGCCCCCTGGCCGAGGCGCTCGATCATCAGCTGCGCGGTCTCGCTGGGGTTCATGCCGACGTCGATGCCAAGCTCCGTCAGAGCCGTCTTCTTGTCGGCCGCGGTCTCGCCGCCGTCGCCCCCCTCCTTGATGATCGCGCCGGCATGGCCCATCTGCTTGCCGGGAGGCGCGGTGAACCCGGCGACGTAGGCTGCGACCGGCATGTCCGGGATGTGCTCGTGGATCCACCGGCCGACCCGCTGTTCCTCGGTGCCGCCGATCTCACCCACGAACAGGATGGCCTCGGTCTCGGGGTCCTCGGCCAGCTGCGGAATGATGTCCATGAAGTCCGAGCCGATGATCGGATCGCCGCCGATCCCCACGCAGGTCGAGATGCCGACGCTGGCCGCGTCCAGCTCGTGCATCAACTGGTAGGTCAGCGTGCCTGACCGGCTGACCAGGCCAACCGGTCCCGCACGGGTGCTGGACTCGGGGATGAAGCCGACGTTGGCCTTGCCGGGCGAGATCAGCCCCGGACAGTTCGGCCCGATGAGGACAGGGCGGCCCTCCCTGGTGAACGAACCGTCGGCGTAGCGCGGATAGAAGGTGTTGTAGATCTGCGCCATGTCGTGGACCGGGATGCCTTCGGTCAGGCATACGATCAGCTCGATGCCGGCCTCGAAGGCCTCGATGATCGCGTCCTTCGCGAACGGTGCGGGCACCAGGATCATCGACGTGTTGATGTCCTCGTGCTCGACCGCCTCGATCGCGCTGGCGTAGATCGGCCGGTCAAGCTCCTCCCAGGTCTCGCCACCGCGCTTTGGATGCACACCGGCCACGATCGTCGTGCCGTAGTCGGCGTTGCGCCGCGCGTGGAAGGTGCCCTGGTTGCCGATGCCCTGCACGAGGACCCGGGTGTTGCTGTCGATGAGGATGCTCACGTTGATGCTCCTTCGTCGTGGCGCACTCGATCCGCGGCTCGCCGTCTCACGCCTGCGCGGCAAGCTCGACGGCCCTCTCGGCGGCGGCGACCATGGTGTCGGCGGTCACGATGCTGGGGTGGTCGGCGTCGTCGAGGATGGCACGGCCATCCTCGGCTTTGGTCCCATCGAGCCGTACGACCAGCTTCTGCGGGACCTCGCCCAGGTTGTCCAGCGCGGCCAGGATGCCGCTGGCCACCTCGTCGCCACGGGTGATCCCGCCGAAGATGTTGATCAGCACACTGCGGACGTGCTCGTCGGACAGCACCAGCGACAGGGACTGCGTCATCTTCTCCGCGTCGGCGCCTCCGCCGACGTCGAGGAAGTTCGCGGGCTGCCCACCCGCCTGGTTGACGACATCGAGCGTTGCCATGACGAGTCCCGCGCCGTTGCCGAGCACGCCGACATCACCGTGGAGCTTGACGTACTGCAGACCCTGCTCCTTCGCCTTCGCCTCCAGCGGGCTGTCGGCCTCCTCCTCGGACTGCGCCGCGAGATCGGGGTGCCGAAACAGGGCGTTGTCGTCGATCGTCACCTTCGAGTCGAGCGCGATCACGCGCCCGTCGGCCGTCTTGACCAGTGGGTTCACCTCGAACAGCGTCGCGTCGGACGCCACGAAGCCCTCGTAGAGAGCGACGAGCACATCGGCGCCCTCACCGATCACGTCGTCGGGGAAGCTGGCCTGCGTCAGAACGCCCTTCGCCCGGTCGCGGTCGATCCCGCCGGCGGGATCGATGTCCTCCTTGCGGACCTTCTCCGGCTGGGTGCGGTTGACCTCCTCGATCTCGACCCCTCCCTCGACGCTCGCGATGATCTTGTAGCCCTTGCTCGAGCGGTCGAGCAGGATCGACAGGTAGTACTCCTCGGCGATGTCGCTGGCAGGCTCGATCAGCACCTTGTTGACCCTGTGGCCCGAGATGTCGAGACCGAGGATCCCCTCGGCCCGCGCGCGTGCCTCGTCGGCGTCCCGGCAGTACTTGACGCCGCCCGCCTTCCCCCGGCCACCGGTCAGCACCTGCGCCTTGACCATGACCGGCACGCCGAAGTTCGCCGCATGCGTCAGGGCCTCACCCGGAGAGGTCGCCAGCTCACCACGCGGGGTCGTCGGGATGCCGAGCGAGCGGAACAGCTCCTTGCCCTGGTACTCCATCAGGTTCACGGTGTGTCCTTCGTGTCTGCCGGCGACGATGGCGTGCGACCCCTCGTGGCCGTCGATGACCCGGTGTCATCATGCGCAGCGCCGACCGGCGTGAACCGCCGCCGGACGCCAGGGTCAGGCTCCCCCGTCCACGGCCGGGTCGTGGACATGGTCACGGACCCAGTCGATGATCGTGTCGGTGCGAGAGCCCGGGGTGAAGATCTCGGCAACGCCTCGCTGCTTGAGCTCGACGATGTCCTCCGACGGGATGATCCCGCCACCGAAGACCACGATGTCGGAGGCGTCGCGCTCCGCCAGCAGCTCCACGACCCTGGGGAACAGGGTCATGTGCGCGCCCGAGTGGATCGACAGGCCGACGACCTGCACGTCCTCCTGCAGGGCCGCCTCGACGATCTGCTCCGGGGTCTGGTGCAACCCGGTGTAGATCACCTCGAACCCGGCGTCGCGCAGTGCGCGGGCGACGATCTTGGCGCCTCGGTCATGGCCGTCAAGGCCTGGCTTGGCCACCAGCACCCGGACCGCCACCGGACGTCCCTTCCAACCGACGAGGCCGTGTGTGGGAGGTCACACCGGCCGATGTGACCGCAGCATAGCCGTGCCAGGTCGTGGACAAACGGGCGCATGACGCGGCATAGCCTGGGCGCATCAGAGAGGACGTCGTGGCTGACGAGCACCCCGACTATGGTCCGCGCGGCTACCTGCCTCCGCGGGCGGCCAAGCGCGCCCGCAAGATCATCCTGCGCGAGCCCATGGGCCTGCAGTGGGCGATCGCCGCGGTGATCGCCGGGGCCCTGGTGCTCGTCGCCGGCGGCGTGCTGCTCCTCGCGCGGTCGGGCCCACCTGGTCCGCCGTTCGTCGCTGTCGGCGAGCTGTCGCGGATCGATCCGCGGAGCGCGGGCGAGCTGGCTGTGGACGACGACCGCTCCGTGCTCGTCCTGCGTGGCACGGGTGGCGTCGCGGTGTTCGAGGCCCCCTCCGCACCCGTGACGTGGTGCGCGCCGCGCTCCAGGCTGATCTCCCCTGGCGGCCAGGTCTGGCAGCCCAACGGTCGGCTGGTGGGCGGCACAGGACAGTCGCTGACGCGGCTGCCTGCCCAGGTCCACGACGGTGTGCTCTATGCCGACACCACGTCCCGGGGCACGCGCCTCGAGGCTGACCCTCGCGCCGAGTCGGACGTCTGCCCCACTCCCTGACGGTCCGCGCACCTGAGCCGGCGGCCGCCACGCGGTGGGGCCGACAGTTCACGGTGGTGCAGTGGTTCGGGGTGGGGCCCACAGTTCGGGGTGGTGGCAGTAATTCGTGCCTGGTCCGAACCATGTCCCCCACCCCGAACAGATGACCACACCCCGAACTCCTCGTGCGATGGCCGGACATCTGGCGGAATGCGACCATGGATGACAGCGGGGGACGCGCACCAGCTTGAGAGGGGCCGGTGAGCAGCGAGCCTGTGACAACCGATGCAGCACGGAGGGCCAGCGCGGCTGGTCCGCATGGCGCATCGCTCACGGGTGCGCTCCACCGGCAGGCGGGAGCGGCCGTGCGCAGCCTCTTCCGGCCGGCGTCGTACCTCGGCGTGCTCCGAGAGGCCCTGCTCACGTCGGTGCACGTCACGACCTACCCGCTCGGCCTGCTACCGCCCCTGCCGTTCCGCCACGAGCCGGCCGGACCGACGATCCCTCGCCGCCCGGTGATCCTGCTGCACGGCTGGGTGCACAACCGCAGTGCGTTCCTGCTGATGCAGCGGGTCCTGCGCCGAGCCGGTCTCGGGCCCGTGCACACGTTCGACTACCCGTCGGTCACCAGCGACCTCAGCCAGGTCGCCCGCCACCTCGCCCCGGTCGTCGAGAAGGTCGTCGACCACACCCGCGCGGACTCCTGCGTGCTGGTCGGCCACTCGATGGGTGGTCTCGTGGCGCGGCAGTACGTACAGGAGCTGGGCGGCCACGACCTGGTCGACACCGTGATAACAATGGGCACACCGCACCGGGGCACCTACTCGGCGTGGCTGGGCGTGGGCCGCGCCGCCGAGCAGTGCCGCCCGGGCTCGGACTACCTGACACAGCTCGAACGCACGTCCCGACCCGGGCTCGCGCGGTGGATCTCGTACTACAGCGACCTCGACTTCATGATCACGCCGGCGATCAGCGCAAAGCTGCTGACCCCCGAGCTCGACGCCACCAACGTCCGCATTCGCGACATCGGCCACCTGTCGCTGCTGCTGTCCCGCTCGGTGCTCGCCGACCTGCTGACGCGCCTCGAGGAGCACGGGACCGCCGCCTGACGTGTGCCGCTGCGGTACGGTCAGGCCCGGATCAGCGGCGCGTACGTCAGCAGCAGGCGCTTGGTGCCGGACCCGTCGAAGTCGATCATGGCCTCCTGGCTGCCCGGCACGCCGGACAGCTCGAGGATGCGGCCCTCACCGAACCGCGGGTGCAGGACCCGCATGCCGACGGCGAACTCGTCGCCCTCCTCGGCCGCGTCGTCCTCGCGCGCGACGACCCGGCGGCTCGGCCCACCCTGGTCCCGGCGGACCTCGATCAGGTCGGACGGGATCTCGCGCAGGAACCGCGATGGCGGATTGGCGTTGGTCGCCCCGAACAGCGTCCGACTCCACGCGCTGGTCACGTACAGGCGCTCGCGAGCCCGCGTGAACGCCACGTAGCACAGCCGGCGCTCCTCCTCGAGCTCGTCGGGGTCCGACAGCGCCCGGTAGTGCGGGAACACCGAGTCCTCCATGCCGATCACGAACACCACCGGGTACTCCAGCCCCTTGGCGTTGTGCATCGTCATCAGCACGAGGCGGGACTGCTCGTCGGCGTCATCGAGCGTGTCGGCCTCCGTGACCAGGGCGATGCGCTCGAGGAACTCGGCGAGCGTGGCGTCGGGTTGCAGCGACACGAAGTCCTCCGCGACGCTGGCCAGCTCCTGGACGTTCTCGATGCGACCCTGCGCCTCGATGGTGCGCTGTGCCTCGAGCTCGGCGACGTACCCGGTCACGGTCCACGTCAGCTCGACGAGCTCGGGCAGCGGGCGCTGGTCGACGGCGGCGCCCAGCGTATCGAGCGCCGCCACGAACTCGCCGACGGCGTTGACGGCGCGGGGACCGAGCTGCGGGTGCTCCTCGGCGCGCCTGCACGCCTCGAGGAACGTGATCCGCTCCCGCAGGGCGACATCGGAGAGCACCTGTTCGGTCTTCGACCCGATCCCCCGACGCGGCACGTTCACGACCCGCCGGGCGGCGACGTCGTCGGCCGGGTTCACCAGCAACTGGAGGTAGGCCAGCATGTCCTTGATCTCACGCCGCTCGTAGAAACGCGTGCCACCGACGACCTGGTACGGCGTGCCCGTGCGGATCAGGACCTCCTCGAGCACACGTGACTGCGCGTTGGTCCGGTAGAACACGGCGCAGTCACCGGGCTCGTAGCCGTGCTCCTCGACGAGCCGGTTGACCTCCTCGGCGACGAAGGCGGCCTCGTCGTGGGCGTTCTCGGCGGTGTAGCGCACGACCTGCTCGCCCTGGCCGACGTCGGTCCACAGCCTCTTCTCGAGCCGCTGCGTGTTGTGGGCGATGACCGCGTTGGCGGCGTCGAGGATCGTCTGGGTCGAGCGGTAGTTGCGCTCCAGCGTGATGCGCGTCGCGTCTGGGAAGTCACGCTCGAAGTCGAGGATGTTGCGGATGTCCGCGCCCCGGAAGCGGTAGATGGACTGGTCGGCGTCGCCGACGACGGCGAGGTTGCGGTGCTCGGAGGCGAGCATCTGGACCAGGACGTACTGGGCGTGGTTGGTGTCCTGCCACTCGTCGACGAGGACGTGAGCGAACTGGGCCTGGTACTTGGCGAGGACCTCGTCGAACAGCTGCAGCAACTCGACGGTCTTGGTGAGCAGGTCGTCGAAGTCGAGTGCGCTTGCCCGCTGCAGGCGGTCCTGGTAGAGCCGGTAGACCTGGGCGACCTGCTGGGCGTACCAGTCCATCGCCTGCTGGGAGAACGCCTCGAAGTCGATCAGCTCGTTCTTGGCCTTCGAGATCACCCCGCCCGCGCCACGTGGCGTGACCCGCTTGGGGTCCAGCCCCAGCTCGTCGATGCACTGCGCCAGCAGCCGGCGTGAGTCCTCGGTGTCGTAGATCGTGAAGGACGGCTCGTAGCCGAGGCGTGCGATCTCAGAGCGCAGCAGCCGGGCGCAGGCGGCGTGGAACGTCGAGACCCACATCCCGCCCCAGCGCCGGCGGCGCACACGTCCGTTGTCGTCGCGCGTGATGCCGACGACACGGTCGCCGATCAGGTCCGCGACGCGTTGCTGCATCTCCGACGCGGCTTTGTTGGTGAAGGTGATCGCCAGGATCCCGTAGGGGTTGGCCGCACGGTCGCGGATCAGGTGCGCGATGCGATGGGTCAGCACACGGGTCTTGCCCGACCCGGCGCCGGCGATGACCAGCAGAGGCCCGCCGACGTGCAGCACGGCCTCACGCTGTGCGGGGTTGAGGCCCTCGACGAGCTCGTTGGACGGATCGGCGAACAGCGGCGTGGAAGTCATGAGCACAGCGAGTGTAGGTGGCGGAGACCGCCGGACGATCCACATCGCTCGCGCGAACTGCACGGCGGACTGTGAACCGCGTGGGCGACACGGCCCAGACAGCACCCGCCCTGCATCGTGCCGGAAACGCGGGTGGATGCGTCATCGGGCGGGCACGCAGGGTGATGACAGACCCTCGACCTGTCCTCAATGGTGTCCAAAAGATCAGGCTGCGTAGGAGGATGCGTACGCCCAGACTGTTTGGCCAGTGCTCACACGTACGCACCGCGCCTGTGCGCGGTGATCCCCGCGGGAGGTATCCACATGATCGCCGTCGCCGACCCTGTTCCGATCTACCGCCGTGGGCTCGCGCTCGTCCTTCGGGAGGCGGGACATGACGTCGACGAGTGGGAGCACCCCGACGAGCAGCTCGACACCGAGCCGCCGAGCGGGCTGGAGGCCGTCGTGCTCACCGTGCGGTCCCCGCAGGACCTCGAGACCCTGAGCAAGATCCGCGCCCAGCACGAACAGGTCGCGATCATCGCGCTGATCATCCGCAGCGACGTCGAGTCGTACCGCCAGACGCTGCGCGCGGGCGCCTCAGTCGCCGCGCCGTGGGACGCGACCGCCGAGCAGGTGCTGCGGCGCACCGAGGCCGCGCTGGCCGGATGGGCCGTCCTGCCCAGCAACGTCGTGTCCGCACTCGCCGTCGAGGAGGCCTACGCCGGCGTGCTGTCCAACGACGAGCGCGATTGGCTGCGACGCCTCAACGCCGATGCGGCCAGCGGCGGCAGCAGCGACTAGGAGCGCATGGTTCGGCGCTCCCAGGGATGTCTCTCGGACCGGGCGTGCGGCTGGTCGTCCCGCTGACGCTCGACACCCAACGGCACAGGGCGCCCACGGCACGACGACCAGGGCAGCTGCGCCGGCTCACACGGCGCTGTTCGCAACGAGCACCGGGGCCCGTGTCGGCGCGAGCCGCAACGCGGAATGCCGGTGGGACCGAATGCCGGCCGGGACCGGACGACAGACGCTAGCTCGCGACCTCCTCGAGGTCGCCCAGGAGCTCGTCCTTGGCGACCACGCCCGCGGCATCGGTGTCCTCGGCGAGCAGGTCCAGCACGGCCTTCTCGAGCTCGCCCTGGTATGCGGGCACGCCGAACCCCGCATGTTCGTCGGCGAACGACACGACGTCGATCACCCAGCCGCTGGAGAAGCGGTCGAACACGCGCGGATCGATGTAGGAGTTGCGCGCGACGGTCGGCGTGTTGCCCAGGTAGTGCGCGACCTCGCGGCACGCTCGCGTGATCGCCCTCCTGTGCCTGGTCGCGTTTCCGAGCGTGCCGCTGACCGACAGGGCGACCGCGGCCAGGACGGTCGCGTTCCACGTGCGGAAGTCCTTGGCCGAGCTCTCGACGCCGCAGTGCTGCTTGATCAGCTCGTTGACGTCGGCCGCGGTCACGTCGACCCACCGGCCGCCCTCGCGGTACGCCAGCAGCTCCGGACCACCGGACCTTCGTCGTCGCAGCCGGCCGACCACCTCGACCACGCTGGAGTCGGCCAGCGACTGGACGCGTCGCTTCCGGCCCTTGGCCGGATAATCGAACTCCACGGTGTCGCCTGACCGGATCGACACGTGCTCCTTGCGGATCGTCGTCAGGCCGACCGGGTCGTCCTCCTCCACGGCGCGCTCGGTGCCGATGCGGAAGAAGCCGTGGTCGAGCAGCCGCACCGCGCAGGCCAGCACCCGCTCCCGGTCAAGCCCGTTGCGCCCGTCGAGCACGGCAACACAGAAGGCGCGGAGGTCAGCGAGCCGGCGCGCGAAGTCGAGCATGTGGTCGAACTTGGCCGCGTCGCGCCGCACACGCCAGTGCGGGTGGTACAAGTACTGGCGGCGGCCCGCGTCGTCGGTCCCGACCGCCTGCAGGTGCCCGTTCGGGTGCTGGCAGATCCACACGTCCCGCCATGCCGGCGGGATCGCCAGGCCGCGGAGCCGATCGAGCACGGTGGGATCGGTGACCTTGTCACCCGACGGCCAGAAGTACTCGAAGCCACGGCCGCGTCCCCGGCGGGCGATGCCGGGCGACGACGGATCGGAGCGACGCAGTTCGACGGCCTTCCATCCTCGTCCACGACGCGAGATGTCGCCGAGCCCGGTTCCGGCACTGTGCGGCGGACCGGCGGCGTCGGTATCCCGACGTCCCCGAACGTCACACGTATCCGCGGCGAACGGCGGTGGACGCGTGCCCGCCAGTTCGTCAGAACGACCCACCACCACCGCCGCCACCGCCGCCGCCGCCGCCGCCCGAGAACCCGCCACCGCCGCCTGCGCCTGACGACGCCGGCGACGACGCGATCTGGCTCGTCGGGATCGCCTCGGCGATCGACGACAACCCGGCGTCGAACCCACCGTACAGGTGGCCGTGGTACCACATGATGGGGTACCAGCCGCCACTGACCTCCTCGAGCTGTGCCTCGGACAGCTTCGAGTTGAGGTTACGCGTCACGGTCTCGGCGACCCCGAGCGGGACGGCGTAGACCAGCCACTCGCCCCACAGCGCGAGGTACTCAGGGCCCCGCTCCGGGATCAGGCTGTAGTCGGTCAGGTACGCCCCGAACCGCCGCCAGCGGTGCTCGAGCACGCGGCCCTCGGGCGTCCGGCGCCGCATCAGCGGGCTTGCGGCCGCCATCGCGATGCCGGCGGCACCCGTCACCACCCCGAGCACGATGTTTGCGCCCAGGAAAGCGGCGCCGACGCCCGCCGCGAGCATGCCGGCGCCTATGACGCCCGACACCCCGATCCAGTGCTTGGCCTCGATCCAGTGCTCGCCGGTCGTGTCGCGGGTGACCGCCGACGTCCAGGACTGCCACCAGCGGTAGGCGTCCTCACGGTTGGACGACACCCACGACTTCAGCGCGCGGTCGGTGGTCTTCGTCCCGCCCGACGCGGCCCTGTCGAACAGCAGCTCCATGACGTCGCGCTCCCATCCGCGCTCCGGTTCCGAACGTCGCTCGAACACGACGACGGGCTCCTCGACGTCGCCGCGCAGCAGACGCTCGCGCGACACCATCTCGCGGCGGAGGACCACGTGGCGGCGGCGCGCGAGATCCATGATCGTGGCGATCAGCGCCTTGTCGGTGACGCTCCCCCAGTTCAGGAGGTAATCGACCAAGGCGGGTGGATGGTCGCTCGGTGGTGCGTGCTCGTAGTCCAGCTCCGCCACCTCGGGCGGCAGCGGATACTCCCTGCCGTGCCGCCGGAACACCTGCCACCAGCCGACGCCGCCACCGACCAGCCCGAGCCCCAGCAGGCCGCTCAACGCCAGCTTGCGGTCCGCATCGGGATCGCAGTCCTGCTCGGGTTCCTCGCCCCGCGCCCGCGCCCGGTCCGCGTTCGCTGCGATTGCCAGGCACTGCTCCTCGGCGAGGACGTCGTCCCGCACGGTCTTGCCGTCGCTCGGAGCCGACGCGAGCGCCTCGGGCGGCATCAGAACGCGCAGCTCGACGAAGGTGTTGGGCGGCAGGTCGTCGACGGCCATGCGCACCTGGTTCGGCTCGACGCGCTCGACGGTTCCGGTCAGCGGCCCGTGGGCCCAGAAGCGCAGGTCATGGCTGGGCAGCGTCACGTTGACGATGACCTCGTCGGTCGACGTGTCCCAGCGGTCGCCGACGAACTGCCAGTACAGCTCCGACGCGTCCTCGTGGCGCTGGCCGGCGCCCTCGACCCTGTAAGCCAGTGTGATCGTGCGGGAGGTGTCGGTCGGCGGAGGCTGCCAGCACCAGACGACGCGGAAGACGACGTCGTCGGACTGCAGGTCATACGCCCCCGGCACCTTCTCGCCGTCCGGTAAGCATGCCCCGGGCGTGTAGGTGGTGCCGCGGTCGTCGGTCAGTCTGGTCAGGCTCGCGCGCTGCCCGTCGCGCAGCGGGATCTCGATGAGTGCACCCTGGAACGAGCCGTCGTAGACGAACTCGCGTTCCTCGACGACCTCCATCGACCCGTCCTCGGACACCTCGGCGCTGATCCGCAGCTCCCCGATGCGCTCGAATCTGGCCTGCGAACGTGACGTGCCAGGGGTCGAGAGCACGACCAGGACCGCGGCGGCGAGGACCACGGCGACGACTGTGAGGGCGGCGCGGGACCGTCGGCGCCACGCTCCGGCTTGGCCAGGCGTCGGCCTCACGAGCACCGGGTCCGGGGTGTTCGCACGATCCCGCGCCGAGCGCATCCTTGCCAGCCGCCGTCTGCTCACACTGTCATTCCCACTCAATTGTCCCAGGCGGTTTGGAAGTGATGTCGTAGGCGACCCTGTTGACCCCGTCGACCTCGCCGACGATCCGGCTTGCGATCCGCTCGAGCACGTCCCAGTCGAGACGAGCGAAGTCCGCGGTCATGGCGTCCTCGCTCGTGACGGCCCGCACGATGATCGGGTATCCGTAGGTCCGCTCGTCCCCCTGTACCCCGACGGCGCGGACGTCCGGCAGCACGGCGAACGACTGCCAGACGTGCTCGACGTCCGCGTCGCGCTCGCCATACGACACGGCCGCCCGGTCGAGCCCGGCGCGGCGCAGCTCCTCGAGCACGACGCGGTCCGCCGCCCGCACCAGGTCGAGGCGCTCGGCGGTCACCTCGCCGATGATCCGCACGGCCAGGCCTGGACCTGGGAACGGCTGGCGCCACACGATCTCGGGCGGCAGGCCGAGCTCCTCACCGACCCTGCGCACCTCGTCCTTGAACAGCCAGCGCAACGGCTCGACGAGCTCGAACGCCATGTCGTCGGGCAGCCCGCCGACATTGTGGTGGCTCTTGATCGTCGCCGCCGAGCCGTGGCCTGACTCGATCACGTCGGGGTACAGGGTGCCCTGCACCAGGAACCGCGCATCCCCGGCGTGGTCGCGCGCCGCCTCCTCGAAGACGCGGATGAACTCGGCGCCGATCCGCTTGCGCTTGGACTCGGGGTCCGTGACGCCCGCGAGCTGCTCCAGGAAGCGGTCGGCGGCCTTGATGACGACGAGCCTGCTGTCGCTGTAGGCCCCGAACGCCTCCTCGACCAGGCGGCGCTCGTCGTGGCGCAGCAGGCCGTGGTCGACGAACACGCACGTCAGCTGGTCTCCCACGGCATCGGCCACGATCGCGGCGGCGACGGCCGAGTCGACGCCACCGGACAGCCCGCAGACCAGGCGGTCGCCGCCGACCCGGGCACGGATCGCCTCCACCTGCTGCGCGATGACCGAGTGAGCCGTCCACGTGCGCCGAGCGCCGATCTGCGACAGGAAGGTGTCGAGCACGACGCCGCCCAGCAGCGTGTGGCTGACCTCCGGGTGGTACTGCACGCCGTAGAGTCCACGCCGAGGGTCCTCGATGCCCGCGACCGGCGTGTCGGCGGTGCTCGCGATCACGCGGAAGCCCTCGGGGGCGCGGGTCACCGCGTCACCGTGGCTCATCCAGACGGTCTGGTCGGCGGGCTGACCGCGCAGCAGGACGCTGTCGGTGTCGGCACGCAGCATGGTCCTGCCGTATTCGCCGCGCCCGGTGCGCGTGACCTCGCCGCCGAGCTCCTGCGCCAGCAGCTGATGGCCGTAGCAGATGCCGAGCACAGGGATGCCGCACGTGACCAGATCGGGATCGATCCGCAGCGCGTCGTCGGCGTAGACCGACGTCGGACCACCCGACAGGATGATGCCGGCGGGCGCGCGGGACATCACCTCGGCGGCGGTGATGTCGTGTGGCACGATCTCGCTGTAGACGTGCCGCTCGCGGACCCGCCGCGCGATGACGTTGGCGTACTGGGCACCGAGATCGATGACGAGCACGGTGTCGTGTGCGGAGGTCACCACGGGCCGGCCCTCCTGGGGCATCGGGCGTTGACGTTCGTCCACAGGGTAGACACGTCGGACACCCAACCTGCAACCACCTGCCCGCCGGGCGACGAACGCGAGGAGCCGATGATGACCGATGAACCGACCCGCCGCGAGATCGGCGCTGCCGTGCTCCGGGTCATGCATGACGACATCACGACGCTGGACGTCGACGCCGTCGTCAACGCCGCCAACGAGCGTCTGGCCCACGGCGGCGGGGTCGCGGCGGCGCTCGCCCGCGCGGGCGGCGACGAGGTGCAGCGGGAGTCGGACGACTGGGTCGCGGAGCACGGACCGGTGCGCCCGGGCACGGCCGCGGTGACGACCGCAGGTCGCATGCCAGCGCGGATGATCATCCACGTCGTCGGCCCGCGGTATCGCGACGACCACAACAACGCCGCGTTGCTCGAGCAAGCGGTGCGCGCGGCGCTCGACGCTGCCGACGGCGCGGACGCGACATCGATCGCGCTGCCGGCGATCTCCGCGGGGATCTTCGGCTACCCGCCACCGGAGGCCACCGCGGTCATCGCCCGCACGTGCGCGACCTGGCTGTCCGGGGCCGATCGCAGCATCCGGGACGTTGCGCTCGTCGGCTACGACGCGGCCACCGCGGAGCTGTTCTCGGAGGCGCTCAGACATGTTCCGTGACATCTGGAACATGTAATCTTATCAGGACGCTGCGTAGCCTTCATCCGGGTGGCGCGACGCACGGACCTCCCGGCCAACAGCCCCGACCAGGCCGGCGCCCGGCGACCCGAGCTGATGCTGCCGCTCGACGACCTGCCGGAAGCCTGGACGCCTGGAGGGCGCGCCGGTCCACGCCGTGTCAGACCTGATCGACGTGGTGCACCGGCTGACCCGCGCGATGGTGTCGCCGACGGACCGACGACGCCACTGCGTTCCGGCGTCAGCTGCGGCCCGAGCTTGCCACGTAGCCCTCGGCGGTGAGGTAGCCGATGATACGGGCGGCGGCCTCCTGCGGCGAGCAGGTCGTCGTGTCGATCGTCAGCTCCGCGTCCGTCGGCTCCTCGTAAGGGTCGGAGATGCCGGTGAACTCCTTGATGATCCCCTCGCGCGCCTTGGCGTACAGGCCCTTGCGGTCACGCTCCTCGCACACCTCCAGCGGGGTCGAGACGTGCACGAGGACGAACCCGCCGCCGGCCTCGACCATGTCGCGGACGTCCTGGCGAGTCTGCGCATACGGCGCGATCGGTGCGCACACCGCGATGCCGCCGTGCTTGGTCACCTCGGACGCGACGAAGCCGATGCGGCGGATGTTCAGGTCGCGGTGCTCCTTGGAGAAGCCGAGCTCGGACGACAGGTGCTTGCGCACCAGGTCGCCGTCCAGGAAGGTGATCGACCGGCCGCCGAGCTCCAGCAGCTTGGTCTGCAGCACGTTGGCGATCGTCGACTTGCCCGACCCCGACAGCCCGGTGAAGAACACCGTGAAGCCCTGGCGGTCACGCGGCGGATGCGTGCGGCGCAGCTCCTCCGCCACGGCCGGGAACGTGAACCAGCTCGGGATCTCCTCTCCGGTCTGCAGCTTCTCGCGCAGCTGCGTGCCGGAGATCGACGCCGTCCTCGTGCTCGCGGGTACCTCGTCGACTGGCGCGTAGCGCCCTTTGTCGGGCAGGTACACCATGAGCTGGAAGGGCACCATCTCGATGCCCAACTCGTCGGTGTGCTTCTTGAGCAGCTCCTGGGCGTCGTAGGGGCCGTAGAACGGCGTGCCGTTGGAGTCGCTGCCCGGGCCGGCATGGTCGCGACCGACGATCAGGTGGGTGCAGCCGAAGTTCTTGCGGATGATGGCGTGCCACAGCGCCTCCCGCGGGCCACCCATGCGCATCGCCAGCGGCAGCAGCGACAGCTCGGCGAGGTGGTCGGGGTAGGTCTCGAGCAGCGCCTCGTAGCAGCGCACGCGCGTGTAGTGGTCGACGTCACCGGGCTTGGTCATGCCGACGACTGGGTGGAGCAGCAGCGCGGCTTCGGCATCGCGGGCCGCACGCAGCGTCAGCTCCTGGTGCGCGCGGTGCATCGGGTTGCGCGTCTGGAAGGCGACGACGCGGTCCAGGCCTCGGTCGTCGAACCGCTGGCGCAGCTGCGCCGGGGTCAGGCGGCGGTCGACGAAGTCGTAGTGCACCGGCCGGTGGACACCCTCGATCGTCCCGCCGACGTAGAAGGGGTGGGTGCGCCGTAGCACGTGCTCGGCGCCCGGGTGCTCGCTGTTGGTGGTGCCGAAGACCGCCGCGGCCTCGGCGACGCGGTCGGGCTGGTAGACGTCCTCGACGTGCAGGACCGCCAGCATCACGCCCTCCTGGTCGCGGAGCGCCAGGGACCCACCCGGCGCCAGCGCCTCGGCGGTGTCTGCGTCGACGTCGAGCGTGATGGGCATCGACCACAGCGTGCCGTCGGTCAGCCGCATGTCGGCGCGGACGCTGGCGTGGTCGGCCTCGGTCATGAACCCGCGCAGCGGCGAGAACCCACCGTCGAGGAGCAGCTCGAGGTCGCACAGCTGGCGCGGCGTCAAGTCCCAGGACGGCCAGGCCTTGGCCTGCTTCCGCAGTTCCAGCGCCCGTGCGTCATCGACGAGCAGGTTCACGAGCGTTCCACCGTGCGGCGGGTTCAGGGCAGTCATGTATCGCTCCGCGCGAATAGATGT
>DATHVN010000211.1 GCA_035461305.1 Euzebyales bacterium
TGACCGTGCCGTCGAGCGCCAGTGACAAGACGTCGCCGGCCAGCATGTCCACCCATCGCAGGCCACCCCAACGCCGCGACCAGACCGGTCCCTCGCCGTGGTAGGCAACGGGATCGGTGATCTGCGCTGCCCGCACCCTCATCCTCCTGTGCACCGATCCGTCCGCGTAGCAGACCCGCTGACGGATCGGCCAGTCGTCTCGGGTCGGCATGTCGGTTCAGCGCACGCGGTCGCCGGCGATGCCGCGCGGTTACGTCGTTACGATCTTGATGGCGCTGCTGAACCCGCTGTTGAGCGAGTCCTGCAGTGCCATGTGCAGGAAGCCCATCTGCTCCAGCTGGCGGGCGCGGCGCAGGGGGCCGGCATCGATGGCTCGCATGCCGCCGGCCTTCACCAGGGCGGCGACCTGCGCCTTGGCGTGCTCGTCATCGCCGGCGAGGAACACGTCGAGCTGCTGCCCGTCGACCTCACCGGCGCCGAGCGTCCCCGCGAAGGTGGTGTTGAACGCCTTAACCACCCGCGCGTCCGGCAGCTGGTTGGCCAGCTCCTCGGCGGCCGATGAGTCCGCGGGCGTCACGAGCCGGTCGAACGTGGCCCAGTCCACCGGGTTGGTGATGTCGACGACCACCTTGCCGGCCAGGTCATCGGCGTGGCCGGCGGTGAACTCCAGCGCTCCGTCGTACGGCGTCGCGAGCACCACCACGTCGCCGGTCAGCGCCTCCTGGGTCGCTCCGCCCGTGACCGCCGCGCCGTCGGCGGCGAGCTCGTTCGCCAGCGACGTCGCATGCTCGGGCGTGGGGGCCAGGATCTGCAGCGCAGCGCCACCGGCGGCCAGCCGGGTGCCGATGCCGCGGGCCATGTTGCCCGCCCCGATGATCGTCACGTCGGTCATGACGCACCTCCACCTGTTGTCGTGCTCACGTTGTGTTCCTACCGTCGAGGCGCGGTCGACAACCCGGGCGGAGGGCATCCAGCCCGGAGGGCCGTCCTGCTGGGCCACTCGTGGCGATCTGCCAACGGAGTCGGGAATAGTTGATGCTTCACGTTTGTTGAATGAAGCGTCAACCAAATGCAGACCGCCTGAGGAGGGCGCCCCGATGACCACCGCAACCGGAACGCTGACCGGCACGTACGCGATCGACCCGAGCCACAGCCGCATCGGCTTCGTAGCCCGCCACGCCATGGTCACGAAGGTCCGCGGCCAGTTCACCGCCTACGAGGGCACCGGCTGGTTCGACGCCGAGGACCCGACCCGCTCCACGATCGCGCTGACGATCCGGGCCGACAGCATCGACACCGCCAACGCCGACCGCGACGCACACCTGCGCAGCAACGACTTCTTCGACATGGAGCACCACCCGACGCTGACGTTCACCTCGACCGCCGTCGAGCGGGTCGACGACGACGTCTACCGCGTCGCCGGTGACCTGACCCTGCGCGGCGTAGCCAGGCCGGTCACCATCGACTTCGAGTTCACCGGCGCGGCCGTCGACCCGTTCGGCAACCAGCGCATCGGGTTCGAGGGCCGCACCACCGTCAACCGCAGGGACTGGGGCCTGAACTGGAACGCCGCCCTCGACGCCGGCGGCGTGCTTGTCTCCGAGAAGGTCACCCTCGAGTTCGACGTCTCCGCGATCAGGACAGAGGCGGCCTGACCGCACCGGTTGGGCGGGCAGCGTCACTGACGGTGCCCGCTCCGCCCGCCGATCCTCTGACCACCTGTCGTCACGGAGGCGACCATGACGTCCCAGGCGCAACGGATACCGCGACGACCGCGGCCGCACCGCAACGCATGCCCACGCTGTTCATCAGCCACGGTGCCCCGCCGCTGGTCGACGACGCCCTCTGGGTCTCACAGCTGCAGCGTCTTGCCGCCGACCTGGCACGCCCCAAGGCGATCCTGATGGCGTCGGCCCACTGGGAGGCCGCGCCGACGATGCTGGCCGCCACCGAGCCCGTACCGCTCGTGTACGACTTCGCCGGGATCCCGCGCCGGTACTACGACGTCACCTATCCCGCTCCCAGCGCACCGGACCTGGCCGATCAGGTCGCCGCACCTATGCTGGATAC
Source organism: Euzebyales bacterium (assembly GCA_035461305.1). Taxonomy (NCBI): domain Bacteria; kingdom Bacillati; phylum Actinomycetota; class Nitriliruptoria; order Euzebyales; species Euzebyales bacterium. The sequence continues at coordinate 2,071 of DATHVN010000211.1, forward strand.
CGAGCACGTCGTGCGCACCAACCTCGACCACGGCGCTCATGTCCCGCTGACGGTCATGTACCCGACGCGGACGTCCCGGTGCTGCAGATGTCGCTGCCGACGCTCGAGCCGGACCGACTGCTGGCGCTCGGCGCGCGGTTGCGGCGGCTGCGCGACCAGGGCGTGCTGATCGTCGGGTCCGGGTTCACCACCCACGGCCTGCCGTTCCTGACCCGCGAGCACTGGCGATCCCCCGCCGCCCCGCCGCCTGGCTGGTCGGTCGAGTTCGACCACTGGTCCCGCGAGACACTGGCCACCGGCGACCGTCGAGACCCTGGCCGCGTTCCGTGACCGCGCGCCGGGCATGCCGTATGCGCATCCGACCATCGAGCACTTCGCACCGATGTTCGTGACGCTCGGCGCGGCCGGTGAACCCGAGGCGCCGCCGGCCCAGACCATCGACGGGTTCTGGATGGGACTGGCCAAGCGCTCGTTCGTCAGCACTGACACGCTCCGGCCGACCGGCCACCCGATCCCCTGCCCGGAGGACCCGTCAGGGCAGGGACGCTGCACGAGGTGGCGACGCCACACCGGGATGACCGGCCGGCCAACCGTCACGTGGCAGGCTGCACCCATGGACCAACCACGCTGGCTCGACGACGACGAACAGCGCGCATGGCGGCGGCTGGCCGCCGTCATCCTCAAGCTGCCGTCGGAGCTCGAGGCACAGCTCCAGCGCGACTCCGGGATGAGCCACTTCGAGTACTGGGTCATCGCGCTGCTCAGCGAAGCGCCGGATCGCACCCTGCGGCTCAGCCAGCTGGCGGCGCAGGCCAACGCATCGCTGTCGCGCGTGTCCCACGTGGCGTCCCGCCTCGAGACGCGCGGCTGGATCGACCGCCGTCACAGCCCTGACGATGCTCGCGCCACCCTCGCCGTGCTGACCGACGCCGGATGGGAACAGGTC
>DATHVN010000212.1 GCA_035461305.1 Euzebyales bacterium
CGCAGCCACTCCAGGTAGTCCAGACAGTCCGCATCGGTACGAAACCAGGCCTGGAACTCGCCGACCGATCTCGGATAGTGCACACCGGCACGAGGGTGATCCACCACCCCAGCCTACTCCGGTTAAATGGATACCCCCATACCAAGGAAACGACGTGGCGCCAGAAGGAAGGGTCTAGCCGAGGCCGTCCTTGGTCAGGTCCCGCAGCAGCTCGTGGCAGCGGATCGCGCGCTGCGCGTCTTGGTCCTGACACTCGCGGATGAAGGCCTCGACATCCTCGTGATCCTCCGCATCCTCCACGTACTGGTCATACAGTTGCGCGGCCTGCAGCGCGTGGTACTGGATGCTGACCAGGTCGTAGACGATGTCGTCGGCCGGCGTGTGTGCGCTTCCCATCGCGGTCTCCTCACGTGGACGAGACCTCTGCGTTCCCACCGGTGCGAACGCAGACACCTGAGCACTGGTGTTCGTGGTTGCGCGTCGGCGACCGTCGTCCACCACCTCCGTCGCTTGGAACAGGAACGCTCCGGGTATCCGGTCGACGTCGCCGACACCGGACGAGGAGCTGGCTGTGCGTCTCGGACTGTTCACGGACTGCTTTGTGCAGTGGCCGCTGCAGCGCGTCGTGACGTGGGCCGCAGCGCACGGGTACCAGGACCTCGAGGTCGCCGCGTGGCCGTTGTCTGTGGAGGACCACGCGACGCACATCGACGTGGCGGCACTGGACCGGGCGCAGGCGCAGCGCATCGCTGACCTGACAACCAGCGCAGACGTCGACCTCGTCGCCGTGTCCTACTACGACAACCTGCTCGCGCCTGACCGCGGCGAGGCAGTCCGCAGCCATCTCATCGCATGCTGCCGGGCAGCAGAGCACCTCGGCGTTGGGCTGGTCGGCATGTTCGTGGGTCGGAACCCGCAGCGGACTGTGCACGACGATCTCGCCATCGCGTCGGATCTGCTGCCCGGGCTGGTCGATGAAGCCCGGCGTCGCGGCGTGACGCTCGTCGTGGAGAATTGTCCGATGACGGTGTGGCACCCCGACGGCCAGCCGGGCAACCTCGCCTACTCGCCAGAGCTGTGGGGTTGGCTCGCCGACCTCGGCATCGGTCTCAACTTCGATCCATCACACCTACCGCCGGTCGGCGTCGATCCGGTGGCTGCGCTGCGCGCCCACGGTCGCCCGCTGCTCTTCCAGGCCAAGGGCGTCGAGGTCTTCCCCGACGCACGGGATCGCACCGGATACATCGGTCCGCTGTTCGAGGCCGATCCCTGGTGGCGGTACCGGACCCCGGGTCTCGACGACCTCGACTGGCGAGCGATCATCGAGACGCTGCAGTCGACCGGCTACGACGGCTCCATCGTCGTCGAGCAGGAGGACTCCGTCCTGGGACGCTCGGAGAACGACGCGGCCGAGGGCCTGATCACCGCGCACGCGCATCTGGCGCCGCTGCTCTCGAGCCATCCGACGATGTGAGCTTTCCGCTGCCGGCCTTCACTCCGGCGGCGATCGTCGTCCATGACGAGGTGGTGGCTGGCTATGGCGCCTGCGTGCGGTCGACCTGTCGCGCGCGCTCGGCGAAGTCGATCCCGCCATCGCGACTCTCCAGGCGCACGGTCGTGATCACCCGTCCTGCCGTACGGAACGCGGTCGTGTGTGCGCGTTCGACGGCGTGCAGGACCGCGTCGAGATCACCGCTGACGACGGTCGACATCACGCCCGGGTGGACCTCGACATCCGGCCCGTCGAGCGCTTCGATCGCCTGGACGAAGAGGTCGCGCATCATGTCGTTGCCGAAGTGTTCCACCGCAACCTCTGTCGTGGCCGTCGCGGTGCCCCGGTCAGGTCTCTCTGCCATGATCGATTCCTCTCGCCGCCGCTCGCCGCACCTGTGTCCATATGGACCGCCTGCGTGACCTCACCGGACATCGGTTCGCCCGGTGGTCGGTGTGAGAACCGCTGCAACGCGCGTCGCGCATGAGCGCGTGCCCGTCGGGCCGGCTGGTGCGGTCCCGCAACGTCCGGACGGCCGAGGAGTAGCTGGTGAGCGACGAGCGAACGACAGACGACGACACGGGCGACGGCGGGCCGCGCCACGAGGCCGACGAGACCAGCTCCGCGGACGCGGGATTCACCGGTGACGAGGGCGTGGGCTCGGCCCGGCCAGCACCAGCACGCGACGATCTCGACGACAGGTAGGGACGGCCTCAAACCCCCGGAGCCCTTGGTCCGCAGGACCGACGCACGACGGCGGTCGCGGCGGCGCGGAGCGCGCCGAGGCCCCGCCCGCCGCGCCGGGCAGAAGACCGACGTGTCAGTCCGCAGCGGAGACGGCTGCGACCAGGGCGCCGGTCGACTCCTCGTCGAGGTTGGTCGCCAGGTCAGCCTGGCTCACCACGCCGATCAGCTTGTGACCGTCGATGACGGGGAGCCGACGGACCTTGTGCTCGGCCATCGTCTCGAGCGCCAGCTGCGCCGAGTCGTCGGCACCGATCGTCACCGGCTTGCCCTGACCGAGGTCACCGGCTCGCGTCCCGGACGGGTCGCGGCCCTCCGCGAGCACCTTCACCACGATGTCGCGGTCGGTGATCATGCCTTTGAGTCGGTCGTCCTCGCCGCAGATCGGCAGTGCGCCGACGTCCAGCTCGGCCATCATGTGGGCCGCGTCCTCGACGGTCTGGTCCTCACCGACACAGGTCGGATCGCCGGTCATGATTTCGCGTGCAGTTGCCATGGTGTGCTCCTGTCGCATCGATGTGGGTGATTGACGTGGCGACAGGGTCCGGAACGCCATGGTCGTCCTGCCCATGCACGAGAGCGATACACGTGCCGACCGACATCCTGCTGACGCATATCGCTGGGACAGGACCCGTGTCGCACTCCGGTTGGACCGCGTCGATCGGCGGGACACTGCGACCAGCGAGCGTGACGTCGGTGAGAGGAAGACACGTGCGGACGCAGGTCGCCATCATCGGGGGCGGCCCGGCCGGGTCGTTGCTGTCGCTGTTGCTGCACCACGCAGGCATCGACAGCGTGGTGCTGGAGCGGCGCAGCCAGGCCTACGTGCTGTCGCGGATCCGGGCGGGGGTGCTGGAGCACGGCACGTGCGAGACGTTGCGGTCGCTCGGGCTCGGCGCGCGGATGGACGACGAGGGGTTCGCCCATGACGGGGTGAACCTGGCGTTCGGCGGGCGGACCGTGCGCATCGACTTCGCCGACCTCGTCGGCAGGCACGTCATGATCTACGGCCAGACCGAGGTGCAGCACGACCTGTACGCGGCGATGGACGAGCGAGGCGTGCAGATCATCGACCAGGCCGAGGCCGTTGCGGTCCACGACGTCACCGGCGAGCGACCACACGTGACGTTCACCAGGGACGGCGAGACCGAGCGGGTGGAATGCGAGTGGGTCGCCGGGTGCGACGGCCAGTACGGGGTGAGCCGTCTTGCAGTGCCTGGCGGCGTGCTGTCGACATTCGAGCGGGTGTACCCGTTCGGATGGCTCGGGATCCTGTCGGAGACGCCACCGATCAACGACGAGCTGATCTACGCGCACCACCCGAGCGGGTTCGCCCTGTGCTCGATGCGCCACGAGATGCTGTCACGCTACTACGTCCAGTGCCCCGCCGACGCCGACCCCGACGACTGGTCCGACGACCGCTTCTGGGACGAGCTGACCACCCGCCTGCCCGACGAGGCCGTCGCCAACCTCAAGACGGGCCCGTCGATCGAGAAGTCCGTGACGCCGCTGCGCAGCTTCGTGGCCGAGCCGATGCGGCACGGCAAGCTGCTGCTGGCAGGGGACGCGGCGCACATCGTGCCGCCGACCGGCGCGAAGGGACTGAACCTGGCGGTGTCGGACGTGGTCTATCTCGCCGACGCGTTGCGCGCCTGGTACCACAACGGATCGCAGGACGGCGTCGACGCGTACTCCGAGACCGCGCTGCTGCGGGTGTGGAAGGCCGTGCGCTTCTCGTGGTGGATGACCACGATGATGCACACCTTCCCCGACACCAACGACGCGTTCGACGAACGCATCGCCGAGTCCGAGCTGGCCTACCTGGAGGACTCGCGGGCCGCGCGGACCTCGTTCGCCGAGAACTACACCGGCCTGCCCTACTGGCTGCCGAGCGACGCGGGCTGAGGTCCGACCACACGTGTGGCTGCCCCACGTGCCGGTCGCGTTCAGGCACCGCGCGCCGGGCCGTCCGGCTCCGGCCGTCGTTCGAGCTGCTCGGAGATCAGCTCCTTGACGGCGTCGACGTCCTTCGGCGTCAGCACCGGCCACAGCAGCGTGTCGGTCTGCAGCTCGAGGCCGACACCGCGTTCGGACCGGCGCGCGTCGCGGTGGTACCAGTACCGCGGCCACACGAAGCCGTGCAGGCGGAACTCGCGCCCTCTCGTCAGCGGGTGTTCGGTGACCGCACGGATGCGTGCGTAGGGGATCCGGTGGCGGCCGAAGGGCAGGTAGTAGCCGCTGATGACCACACCGTCGTTGTCGAGCGTGACCATGCCGTCGCGGTACAGGATCGGCGGATGGCCCGGGCGCGCCGCCTCCCCCACCTTGTGCGCGGCCGACGTGGCCTTCTCGGCGGCGGGACGCGCGGGCGCAGTCCCGCGCTGCCATCGGGAGCTGACCCGTGCGATCCCCGGTCGCAGCGCGGCCTCGATCCGAACGTTGGCGCGCTGCATCCGCTCCAGCGTGGGTCCCAGTGGGCCGGCCTCCAGGCGGGCGCGCAGCGCTGCCAACCGCGACAGGTATTCGTCCATGCCGCAGTATGCGCAGGCGCGCGGCCGAGCGAAACCGCAGGAGGTACATCCGTGTCAGTGCCCGTTCTGCCGTGGGCCTCTCATGGGCCGCTGTAGTGACGCTCCAGGTCGTGCCAGATCGTCGGGTAGTCGTCCTGCAGCGCCGGGATCGAGCCCGCGTAGGCGGTGGGGATCAACGGATAGCGCGTCTCGAACATGAACGACAGGGTGTCGGACAGGCGCTGCGGCTCCTGCTCACCGCTCGTCGCCTTGAGCCACGCGTCGTGGTCGGGGCCGTGCGGGAAGTACATGTTGTGCAGGCTCATCCCGCCAGGCGAGAACCCCTCCTCCTTCGCGTCGTACACGCCGTGCACGATGCCCATGAACTCCGACATGACGTTCTTGTGGTAATAGGGCGGGCGGAAGGTGTGCTCTCCCACCAGCCATCGGTCGGTGAACACCACGAGGTCGACGTTCGCCACGCCCGGGTCCGGTGACGGCGCCGTCAGCACCGTGAAGGTCGACGGGTCCGGATGGTCGAAGCTGATCGACCCGATCACGTTGAACAGTGCCAGGTCGTACTTGTAGGGCAGGTGGTTGCCGTGCCAGCCCACCACGTCGAGCGGGGAGTGGTCGGTCTCGACCACGAACAGGCGCCCGTCGAACTTGACATACAGCTCGCCTGAGGCGGCGGTGTCCTCGAACGCCGCCGTCGGGTACAGGAAGTCCCGGGGGTTGGCCAGCCCGTTCGCCCCGATCGGCCCCCGCTCGGGCAGCTCGAAGTAGGTGCCGTAGTTCTCGCACACGTAGCCGCGGGCGGTGTCGTCGAGCAGCTCGACGCGGAACACCAGGCCCCGCGGCATCAACCCGATCTCGCCGGGCGCCACCACCAGGACGCCGCACTCGGTCACGAACCGCAGCCGCCCGTCCTGTGGCACGACCAGCAGCTCGCCGTCGGCGTCGTAGACGTAGGTGTCGGTCATCGACTCGGTCGCCATGTAGACGTGTGCGGCCATGCCCGTCTGCGTGTGGACGTCGCCGTTCGTCGCCACCGTGTGCAGGCCCGTGAGGAAGGTGCTCGGTCCGTCCGGGAAAGGCGGCGGATCCCACCGCAGCTGCCCGATCGGCGGGTCCGATTCGCGGTCGGGCCCCGAGCGGATCATGTGGCTGCCCGTCTCGGCGAACCTCCACGCGTGCCGCACCGACGGACGGATCCGGTACATCCACGTCCGCCGGTTCCGCGCGTTGGGCACGGTGAAGGCCGTACCCGACAGCTGCTCGGTGTACAGGCCCAGGGGCGGCTGCTGTGGGTTGTTCTGTCCCTTGGGCAGGGCGCCGGGCACCGCCTCGGACGCCAGCTCGTTGCCGAACCCGGAAAGGTACGTGGCCTCGTCGACGCCTGCGCTCACTTCACGCCCCACGGATCGGTCGCCAGGCGTCCACGCACGTCCTCAGCAAGGTCGTCGCCGGCCGTCGTGGCAAGCAGCCGCCCCGGGAAGCGCGACACCTCGTGCAGCGCCCGCACCGGATGGCACTCCTCGATGAGCAGGAACAGCGCGGCCTCGCCGTCGTCGAGCCGCTCACCCATCGCACGCATCTGGTCGTCGTCGATCCCGATGTCGCGAAGCTTGCCGAACAATCCGCCGAGGGCGGCACCGATCGCCGCGCCGATCAGGGGCTGGCCGACGAACAGGCCCGCCAGCGTCCCCAGCCACGTGCCCGACACGGCACCCTGCCCGGCGGTGACATCCCTTGTCTGGCTGATCCGCACCCGCCCGCCGATGCGGGTCACGATCGCGGCGTCCTCGAGCTTGAGGTGGCCGCGACCGACCATGCGCAGGGCGGCGAGCAGGGCCTCCTGGGCACGCAGTGGCCCGTCGAACGCGAACGCCCACAGGTCGGCGGTCGTGTCACCGCGTGCCTTGGCGACGTCGAGCACGCCGTCCAGGGCCACCCGCTCCTCCTCGGTCAGCACCGCGCGGTCGATGCCGCCGGCGGTCTGGGACTCCTCGCTCACGATGCCCTCACTCGTCGTGTCGACCCGATGCCCGTGAGCCGGGCGGGCATCCACGCTACTCCGCGGAGCCGGGAGGTCGCTGGCCCGCGGCCTGTCTCAGCCGGTTCCTGCTCGCGCGCCCACGACACGCTGGTCGGCGCCCGGCGGTCCGGGCACACTAGCCGGGTGTTCAACCGCTGGCGTCACACGATCACCGCGACGGCGGTGGGTGTCGCGGTGATGCTGGCCGCCTGTGCGCCCGCGCAACCGGCCGCGACGCCGTCGTCGGCCCCAACGCGGGCGACCGCGACCGCTGAGCCGCCGGACGGATTCAGCGCGTCGCTCGTGCAGTATCGACGGGACCAGGCACGCCGGATCGTCGAGGTGAAGCTCGCCAACGCCGGAGCGGCCGCGCTGCGCATCACCCTGCTCGACGTCACGCTGCCGGGCTTCACCGACACCGGGCCGGTCGGCCGCACGACGAACCTCGAGGCCGATCGTCGGGTGGACCTGCCCGTGCCGCTCGGCGAGCCGGTGTGTGAGGAGCCGGTCGACGGCAGCGCTGTCGCGCGGCTCGAGGTCTCGCCCCGCACCGGCGGCACCGTCCGGACGGTGGTGCCCGTCGACGACGATGGGCTGCTCGCGAGGCTGCACGGCTTCGACTGTGCGCTGCGGCGTGCCCACGAGGTCACCGACATCACGCTCACACCAGCATGGGAGCCCCGTGGCGAAGGCCAGAACCTCACGGTCGCCGGCGAGGCATCCGTGGTCCTCACCGAGCCATCGGCGACGGTCCGGATCACCGACGTCGCCGGCAACCTGCTATTCGTCGCCGTACCCGAGACCATCACCCCGCCGCCACCGGTGCGTCTCGACCGGACGGCGACGACCGCCACGATCCGCTTCGAGCTGCTCCCGGCACGCTGCGACGGCCACGCCATCGCCGAGGCGAAGCGGCTGACCACGGTGGCGTTCATGGTGTCGGTCGATGGAGCGGAGAGCGTGCCGATCCGTCGACCACCGGATGACCCGGGCTTCGACACGCTGCTGCGGGCCCTGAACGAGCGCTGCGCCGCCCTCTGACCATCGACGCCGCCGCCGGGGCCGCATGCCGCCGCGGCTAGACTCTTCCGCGTGCCTGACCTCTGGGCGGACTCGCTGGAGGCGCATCGCCACCTCGTGCGCCAGCGCCTGTTGACGGCGTTCGCCGACCTCGCCGCCGAGGTCCCGCTCGACGACATCACGCTGACCGCCGTCGCCGAACGGGCGGGCCTGGCACGCAGCGCGGTCTACAACTACGTCACGTCGAAGCACGACCTGCTGCTGGCCCACACCGCCGACGTGACGAGGCGCTGGGTGGACCGCCTGGTGCGTGAAGGTGGTGGAACGGCGGCCGACCGGCTCGATCGCTTCGTTGCCGCGACCCTGCGGGTGTTCGCGGAGGACCGGCTTGCCGGCCAGGGCGCGGACATCCCGTTCGACGCTGAGCAGCACGAGCGCCTGATGGCCGCTCTGCGCCCCGTCCACGACCACCTCTCCGCACTGCTCGCGGAGGGCGTCGCCGACGGCTCGTTCCGCGGCGATCCCGACGAGCTCACGCAGTTCGTGTTCGCAACGCTCGAGGGCTACCGGACGAGCATCGCCCGCAGGGAGGTCGACGCGAGTGCGACCGCGTCCACCGTCACCGACCTGCTGCTGGACGGGCTGCGTGGCCGGTGGGCGAGCGCGGCCGATCAGACCGGGTCGAGGCGCCCGTCGAAGATCGTGCGCACGCGGTCACCGATCGCCGTCATGCGCTCGTCGCGGGTCACGACGACGGCCGCGACACCGCGCCGCGTGACCTCGTCGCGCAGCAGGTCCATGACCTGCTGGCCCAGCGCGGAGTCGAGCGCGACGTCGGCTCGTCGACGAGCAGGAGCGCGGGCTCGTTCATCAGCGCGCGTCCGATGGCGACCCGCTGACGCTGCCCGCCGGACAGCTGCGCCGGCAGCTTGCCCGCGCGGTCGGTGAGCCCCAGCTCGCCGAGCAGCACGTCCGCACGCTCACGGGCGCGACGGCTCAGCCGGCCACCACCGAGTTGGCGAACCGCCAGCAGGTTCTCCCGCGCGGTCAGGAACGGGACCAGATTGACGCTCTGGAACACGAAGCCGACACGCTCCCGGCGGAACCGCGCGAGGTCCCTTTCGCTGCGGGCCGTCAGGGTCTCGCCACCGACGACGACCTGGCCGGCGGTGGGGGTCGCCAGCGCTCCGGCCAGCGTGAGCAGGGTGGTCTTGCCGGAGCCCGACGGGCCCATCAGCACGACCAGCTCTCCGTCGGCCACGGTCATGTCGACGTCGTCGACGGCAACGACGGTCGCGTCGCCCGTGCGGAACTCCTTGCGGACACCACGGAACTCGAGCGGGTCTGCCATGGTCGCCTCGTCAGCCGATCGCGCGGGCAGGGTCGATGCGCAGCAGCCGGCGCAGCGTGCCGAGTGCGCCGATCAGCGCGGTGAGCACGGTGCCGGTGGCGAGGATCGCCACCCGCGCCGGCAGCACCCGGACCGGGAGCTCCGGCGGCAGGACGGTGGTCAGCGCCAGTGTCAGCAGCCCGCCGATGACGAGTGCCACGGCCGCGATGCCCACCGCCTGCGCCGCCAGGCCGGCCAACAGGTCCCCGGTCCGGCCGCCGACCGCCTTGAGCACCGCGTAGAGCCGCACCCGCTCCAACGTCAGCAGTACGAAGAACAGCGCCACGACGATGAAGGTCACCACGAAGGTCACGCCGATGATGCCCTGGAACGTGGCAGCCTGCTGGGTGACGGCGGGCAGCGCGGCAATGGCATCATCGAGGGCGCCGACGGCAAGCTGGGCGGCGACGTCGCGCAGCGCCGCGACGAGGTCATCGACGGCAACGCCGTCGACAGGGACGACCACCAGCAGCTGGACACCCGACCGGGCGAGCGGGGAGGTTGGCGCCGCCTCGGCCACGAGGTCCCGCCAGGCGTCCATCGGCAGCCACACGGTGGGGGCGCCGTCTGACGCATCGTCGATGAACCCGTCGACGGTGACCTCACGATCCGCGGGCCCGACGAGCAGGCGGTCGCCCGGACTGACGGAGATCAGGTCAGCAAGACGCCGATCAATGATCGCGCGACCGGCATCGGGCGGCGCAGGGACGCGCCCGGACGCCGTATCGTAGCCGTATCGTAGCCGTACGCCACGACGTCGACGATCTCGCCGGCCATCGTGGCGGTGGTCGTGATGCGCGACAGCCCGCCCACCGCGGTAGCGCCGTCGACCCCTGCCGCGCGGTCCTGCACGTCCTCGCCGACGAGGGAGAGGTCGGGCAGCAGCTCGGCGTCCGCCGTCGAGACGAAGGCGACGTCGCCCTGCGCCCGCAGCGCGCCGGTCTGATCCAGCGTCAGGCCGTCCAGATAGCCGCCGAGGACCACGAGCAGCAGGACGAGCAGCGACAGCGCCGCAACCACCGGCGCGAAGCGTGCGGGTCGGCGCAGCAGCTCACGCAGCGCGATGCTCACTCGAGACCCGCCGTTCGGACTGCCTCGACCGGCTCGATGTGCAGGATCCGGCGGACCGACAGCGTGCCGGCGACCAAACCCAGCGCGAGCATGGCGCCGGACGTGACCGCCACCGTCGCCGGATCGAACGTCGCGCCGAAGGTGTCCCGGGCCAGCCAGAGCAGGCCCGACGCGGTCCCACCACCGAGCAGCGTGGCGATCCCCACGACGACCACGAGCTGGACCAGGGTCGGCACGACGACGTCGCGGCGGCGGGCGCCGACGGCGCGGAGGAGCAGCAACGCCTCCCGCTTCTGCACGGTCAGGATCAGGAAGAAGACAGCCGTCACGATCCCGACGACCAGGTACAGCAACACGTAGAGGATGCCGAACGACTGGCTGATGGTGCCGATCCCCGGCAGTGACGACACCGCCGTCGCGCGGTCCAGCGCCTCGACGCCGTCGACCTCGGCGGTGATGCGCTGGGCGACCGCGCTGGCGTCGCCGTCGACGGTGGCGGCGACATAGGAGACCGTCGGCGGCAGCGAGGTGCCGGCACGTGCGTCCACGGCTGCCTGCAGCGTCGGCGCGATCACGTACCAGGTCGGCAGCGCGTTGGCGGCGCCACCCTCCACCAGGCCGACGACCTCGAGGCCTCCGTCGACCCCGTCGAGCGCGACCCGATCGCCGACGCCAGCCTGTGGCATGTCCTCGGTGAGCCCCGACACGGCCAGCGCGGCCTCGCCGCCGGTCCGCGGCAGCCGACCGTCACTGATGTCCGTCGGCAGGCCGGGACCACCAGGGTCGATGCCGACAAGGACACACTGTCGATGCCGTCGACCGCATACGGCACCCAGGTGACCCTGCCGCCTCGTCCACCTCGAGGACAGCATTCACGCGGTCGATCACGTCGGGAGCAAGCACGCTCGCGTGCGGGCTGCGCCGCGCACCGTCGGCGTAGGCGACGACGTCACCGTTCTGCCTGGCGATCGCTCCGGTCAGCTCGGCGGTCAGCGTGCCTGCGACGGCCTGGAAGAACAGCAGCAGGAGGACCAGCAGCGCAACGGCGCCACCGAGCAGGGCGAAGCGGCCAGGCGAGCGCCGTATCTCGGTCAGGTGAGCAGCACGCGAGCCACATTATCACGACACAGTGTCGTGATAAGCTGACGTCCTGTTCGGCCTCGAGAGTGAGATCCTGGCCCTGTCGGGGGAGGCCGGCACACCTAGCGTGCGCATCGCCGATCGCTTGCGCCGGTCACACGACCAGGTGCTGTTCTTCGGCCACACGCGCGTCACCAGCGTTTCCGAGGCCCGGATCAGCAGGTTCGACGCGCTCCGCCGGCTCGGGAGCGCGGAGACGTTCGCGCTGCGCGACTGGCCGGAGGCGCTCCGGTTGTTCCACGTCGCCTGGAACAAGGTCTACGACCGGTGCTACCTGCTGGACTCCGGCCTCCGCTTCCCCGACGGGTACTACGAGCACATCGCAGTCGCCTACCCGATCCTGATGCTGGCCGACCGCATCGGCGTGCTCGACCGCCGTCTGCTACTGCTGCCGCGAGCATCCGGAGCCATCACGTCGACGCCCGGCTCACCCGGCCTCGGAAGGGAACGGCGCCACAACTCGTGACGACCGGTCTGCCGCGACCGTCATCTGACGCTCAGGCCCCGAGCGCCAGCGTCGTGCGCACCGGAGGGGTCCGCAGCGCCCGCAGGAACCGGGTCTCCTCCTGCATCGCGGCACTGAGCTGGCTGTGCAGCTCCTGCAGGTCGGGCAGGCGCCAGTCGAAGCTCGCGATGGCGTCGGTGGCGTCGAGCAACGGGCGGGACAGGTCGTCGCGCACCCGTTCGTAGCCGGCGAGCGCAGCTGACATCGGCATCGCGCCCGTCAGACCTTCGTCGACGGCGTGCACCAGCAGCTCGGCGTCCCGCAGCGCGTCACTGATGCCGTGCGCCGTGAAGGGATCCTTGAAGTAGCCTGCGTCACCGACCAGCGCCCAGCCCGGTCCGAACGGGCGCCGCAGCCAACCGGGAAAGCCGGGAAAGCCCCGCAACGGGCCGTGCCGATGCGCGCCTGCGATGCGGTCCGCCAGCTGCGGCGACAACTCACGCAGGATGAGGTCGACCGCAGCCTCGGGGTCCGGGCGCAGGTCATGGAGGTAGCGGCTGGGAGTCGCGATGACGAAGACGCACACCAGCCCATCGTTGGTGGGGACGACCCCGGATGCACTGCGTGGTCCATAGCTCCATTCGTACCCGGTGACCGGCACGCCGTGGAAGTGGCCGTAGATGACCGCCGCCGCGTGCCTGGCTGCCATGGTGACCGCAGCGCCAACGCTTCTGGCGACCAGCGACCTCGCGCCGTCCGCGCCAACGGTGAGCCTCGCGTCGAGCTCGGTGGCCGCCCCGTCGGCGTCGCGCGCGGTGATTCCCACCGCGCGCCCGTCCTCGTCGGTGCGCACACCTGTGACGTTGACGCCGAAGCGCACCTCGGCGCCAGCCTCCCGCGCGGCGTCGACCAGCACCCGGTCGAGGACGGTGCGGCGCGGGGCGTACAGCGGCCGATCGAGGTCGACGATCACCGGCGCGCCGCCGTAGTCGAAGGTGACACGGTGCACCGGCGGGGTCCCCTCCGCGATGATGCGGTCGAGCAGCCCCCAGCGCTCGAGCTGAAGCACGCCGCCACGCATCAGGGCGTGGGTCGACAGGGTGTCGCTGCCGTACCGCGCACGGTCGACGACCAGCACATCGTGGCCGGCCCGGGCGAGCAGAAGTGCGGTGGCGGCGCCGGCGGGGCGGGCGCCGACGATCACGACATCATGGCTCGACATCCGGCGACTCCTCCTGCGGCGACTTCGTCAAGCGTCGCCGGGGAGGAGGCAGGCGCCATCGGTGACGGCTACCCATGTCGGGGACGTGGGCCCACCTACCTACGGCGCGTCGCCGGCCACGGGCCCACGCGCGTCCGCGGTCAGCTCGACCGTCGTCGAGCCGAACCGCAGGTCGTGCTGGCGAGCCAGCCAGGCACGTTGCGCCCAGCGGTACCGGCCGAGCAGGCGGGCGCCGTGCCGCGCCAGCGCGTAGCGCCAGCTCCCGGCACGTGCGTCGCCCTGGCCGCGTGCCTCCCGGCGCTGGAGGCGCTGGGCGCGGACGATCTCGGGCAGGCGCTCGGCCTCCACGGCGCGGCAGGCCGCATCGACCTCATCGAGGTCGCCGGACGCCGCGGCGGGCACAAGGTGGTTCGCGGCGACGATCACGTCGCGCAGTGCGATGTTGATGCCCTGGGCGCGGACCGGTGACATCGGATGTGCGGCGTCGCCGAGCAGCAGTAGCCCGGGCGCCGTCCACGACCTGGCGCGTCCGACGAGCACGTTGAGCCGCGTCGGCCCCGTCACGGCGTCGCGGTGGTCGCGGACGTGGTCCGCCAGCCACGCCGGCGCGGCGACGAGCGCCCGGTCGAGCCAGTCGTCTCCGGACAGCTCGGCCAGCCCGCCCTTGGGCATGACCACACCACACTGCAGCTGGTCATCCCATGACGTGTACGCGATGAGTGGGTGGGCGCCGGCACGGACCGTGATCCAGAAGTCCGTGACGGCGGCGAGCCCTGCCGGCGACGGCAGCTTCCACCACACCACGTCGTACTGCTCGGGCGACAGCTCGAGCCGGAGACCTGTCCGCGTGCGGACCGGCGAGCCACGACCGTCGCATCCGATGACCAGGTCCGCCGCCAGCTCCTGCGCACCGGTGGCGTCGGCCACCTGCGCGCCGCTGACCCTGCCTCCGGAACGCAGCACGTCGACGAATCGTGTGTCGGGATGGAACGCGAACGTCGGCAGCCGCGACGCGGCGTCGACGAGCCGTTCGATCATCGCCGCGGGCGAAGCCACCCGGAACGCACGCCGTCCGAGCTCGGCGACAGGCTCGGGGATGGTCAGCGACTCCTGGCCGTCGATCACGATGCGCCATGAGCGGACGACACGTCCGGGGAGGTCGTCGATGTCCCAGTCCAGCCGCATCTGCTCAAGCGCGTCGAGGCCGAGTGGCATCAGGCCCTCGCCGCGGAAGACCCGGTCGAACGCCGTCTCGCGTTCGACCAGCCGCACGCCGATCCCCGCGCGTGCGAGCAGCAGCGACAGCGCTGCTCCGGCCGGTCCGGCGCCGACGACCACGACATCCATGTCCACTCCCTGTCCGATGGATGCAGCCTAATGCAACGCGGCGTTGCATGCAACGCCGCGTTGCATTAGTTACGATGCGGATCATGCCACACCCACGCCAGCGACCCGGCGGTCGCAGCGCACGGATCACCGAGGCGGTCCGCGCCGCCACGCTCGCGGCACTGCTCGAGCATGGCGTCAACGGGTTGCAGATCGAGGACATCGCCGGCCGGGCCGGCGTCAACAAGACGACGATCTACCGGCGCTGGGGCACGCGCGAGCACCTGGTCGCCGACGCGCTCGCGGACAGCTCCGGTCAGCAGATCCCGGTGCCCGACACCGGTCGGGTGCGCGACGACCTCGTCACCCTGGCGCTGCGCGTGCGCGACACCGTGACGTCCCCGGCGACCCGCACCCTGATGACCGCGCTGGCGTCGGGACACGACGCCGAGCTCGACGACGTGGGACGGCGGTTCTGGCGTCAGCGGCTTGCGGCGGTCAGGCCCGTCGTCGAGCGCGGCATCACACGCGGAGAGCTGCCGGCAGGCATGAACGCCGACGACCTGATCGTCCGCATCGTCGGACCAATCTGGTTCGCCGTGTTCGGCCCGGGCCGCCCGGTCGACGACGGCTTCGTGGAACGGACCGTCGATCTGGTGCTCGCAGGCCACGCGGCGGCGCCCCCTGGACGCCAGCCGGCCGGATCCCGGTCCGGCGCCGGCGGCCGTACCGTTGGGGCATGACGGACGAACCGGCGCGGCAGGTCACCTTCCTGCTGAGCGACATCGAGGGCAGCACGCGCCTGCTGCGGTGGGTGGGTCCGCGCTACCCGGCCATGGTCGAACGCCACCGTGCCATCCTGGGCGCCGCCGCCGAACGCCACGGCGGCCGGCTGACGCCCGTCGAGGGCGACGGGTGCCTGGCGATCTTCGACGCTCCCGAAAAGGCCGTGGCGGCGGCGGTCGACGCGCAGCGCGACATGCACCGCCAGGACTGGGGACCCACCCCGCTGCGCGTGCGCGTGGGTGTTCACAGCGGGCAGGCCGTGCTGCACCATGGCGAGCACTTCGGGCTCGACCTGCATCGCGCGGCGCGGATCACCGACGCCGGGCACGGCGGTCAGGTTCTCGTGTCCGGCGCCACCTGCGACCGCCTCGCCCACCTGCCGGAAGGGATCGCCCTCCGTGACCTCGGGCACCACCGGCTCCGCGACCTCGAGGGCAGCGTGCACCTGTTCCAGGTGGTCGCGGAGGGGCTGGACGACGAGCACCCACCACTGCGGACGCTGTCGCCCGACGTCCACAACCTGCCCGCCGAGACGGTGACGCTCGTCGGGCGCGACCGGGAGATCGTGCTGGTGCACCGGCTGCTCGAGGAACATCGGCTGGTGACCCTGACCGGCCCCGGCGGCGTCGGCAAGACGCGTCTGGCGATCCACGTCGGCGCAAGCACGGCGTCACGGTACGACGACGGCGTGCGCTTCGTGGAGCTCACGCGCGTCACCGACCCGACGGCGGTCAGCGCCCTGATCGCCTCGACGCTAGGGATCAGTACCAGCGGCGGATCGGCCCTCGGTGCCGTGCTGGCCGAAGCGCTGCGCGACCGGTCGATGCTGCTCATCCTGGACAACTTCGAGCACGTCGTCGACGCCGCACCCGACGTCGGCGACCTGCTTGCCGCGGCGCCAGGGATCCGCGCGCTGGTCACCAGCCGCGAGCGCCTGCTGATCGCCGGAGAGGTGATCGCCGACGTCCCGGCACTGGATGCCAGGGATTCGGCCGACGAGGCGGCCGCGTCGGACGCCGTCACCCTGTTCGCCGATCGGGCGCGTGCCCACGATCCGACGTTCTCGCCGGACGCGGACGAGCTGCGCGACATCACTGCCATCTGCCGCCTCGTCGACGGGCTGCCACTGGCGATCGAGCTGGTGGCGGCCCAGACGCGCGTGCTCCCCGTCCGAACCATCCGCGCGCGTCTGCGCAGCGGCCTCGACGCGGTGACCAGCGAGCGCAGGGACGGGCCCGCGCGGCATCGGTCACTGCGCGACACGGTGGCGTGGAGCCACCGGCTGCTTTCCCCCGAGCAGCAGCGCCTGTTCGCCTGGCTGGCTGTCTTCCGTGGCGGCAGGACGCTCGAGGCCGTCACCGCGGTGTGTGGCGACGTGGTCGTACGCGACCCTGTGGCGGGTGTCACAGCGCTGGTCGACAAGAGCCTGCTGCACCGGCGGACAGGTGACGAAGGCGTCGTGACCTTCGACATGCTCGAGCTGATCCACGACTTCGCCGGGGAGGCCCTGCTGGCGTCGGGCGAGCACGACACCGCCAGCGAGCGGCATGCCCGTTGGATGGTCGATCTGGCCGAGCGCAGCGACCGCGGCATGTTCGGCCCGCAGGCCCGTCTGTGGGAGGACCGCCTGCGTGCGCAGCTCGAGAACCTGCGGCGCGCCCTGAGGTGGTCGTTCGACCGCGGGGATCCGCGTCTTGGGATCCGCATCACGGCCGCCCTCAACCTGTTCTGGTACTGGGGTGGCCCGCACGAGGACGGTCGTGACTGGATCGTTCGGTCCCTGGGCCACCCGGAGCTCGTCGACGACCCGGCGCGCGCCCGGCTCGCGGTCGCCGCGGGCTTCTTCGCGTACGCCGACGGGGACATGGCCACCGCGCGCGATCGCTGGGAGGCAGCGGTCGACGCCTTCGCCCTTGCGGGC
The DNA here is from genome assembly GCA_035461305.1 of Euzebyales bacterium. Taxonomy (NCBI): domain Bacteria; kingdom Bacillati; phylum Actinomycetota; class Nitriliruptoria; order Euzebyales; species Euzebyales bacterium. Next base: position 17,106 of record DATHVN010000212.1, read on the forward strand.
GAGGACGAACGGCGGGCGTGGGCCCACGGCATGATCGAACTGAGCCACAGTGGCGACCCCACGCAGCTCCAGGGCGCCCTTGCGAGAGTGGAGGATGCACTGGCCGATCTGACGGCGATGGACGCCAGTGCCCGCAGCATCGCCGACATGCGCAACGTCCAGGGCGAGCTCGCCCGGCTCATCGGCGACGACGTGCTGGCGCGGCGCAGCTACCAGGAGGCGCTGACCATCCTCCGCGACATCGGTGACACCGACAACGCGCCTCGCCTGCAGGCCAACCTGGCATTCATCGCCACCCACGACGGCGACCACGACACCGCTCTGGCGCTCGTGCACGACGCACTGGCCGGCGCGTGGAAGCTCGGCAAGCGGGTGCTGGTCGCGCAGCTGCTCGGCGAAGCCGCCACGCCCGAGACCCACCTCGGCCGTCCCGAGCGCGCCGCCCAGCTGATCGGCGCCTCGGACGCAGCGCTCGCACGGTTCGGCGCGGCGCGACAGCCGACCGACGAGGTCGAGCACGAGGCCACGGTGCAGCGGCTGACCGCGCTGCTGGGCACGGACCGGCTCGACGAGCTGCGTGCCGACGGCGCGCGGCTGTCCCTCGACGACGCGGTGGATCTCGCGCTCAGCTCCGGCGCGCGGTCCCATGGATGACGTTCGCGTCGACGACAACTGACGGCACGCCCGCGGTGACGGCAGCGATGCAGCCGGATCAGCGCATCATGCCCCGGTGCACCCGCGCGGGGCAGGATGGTGCGACCGCAACGGCGCGGAGGGGACGATGGCTGCGACCGCAACGGCGCGGAGGGGACGATGGCTGACGCCCGCGTACGACCGCTCGAGCCCGACCGCTGGGACGACCTCGTGGCGCTGTTCGGTCCCGATCGCGGGGCGTACGCCAATGCTGGTGCATGTGGTGGCGATGACCGGCCGTGAGTTCGACGCGCTCGGGGCCGAGGGACGTCGCGCGGCGTTCCAGGCGAGGTCTCGAACCGCACCGCCGCCGGGGCTGCTCGCATACCGCGCCGGTGCGCCGGTCGAATGGGTGGCCGTGGCGCCGCGTGGTGAGCTCGGTCGACTCAACCGCTCGCCGCTGCTCAAGCCCGTCGACGACGTGCCCGTGTGGGCGATCAACTGCCTGCTCGTGGCACCGGCGCACCGACGGAGGGGCTTGACCGCCCATCTGATCGAGGCCGCGGTCGACCTGGCCACACGCCACGACGCCGCCGCGGTGGAGGCCTGCCCCCGCGTGCTCGCCGACGGCACGACAGCCGACGACGGCAATTTCACCGGCACCCTCGAATGTTCACCTCGGCCGGGTTCGTGGAGGTCGTACGGAGAGGCGATCGGCCGATCGTGCGCGGTCCGTGCGCCGCCGAGCGCTCAGGCGACGCCGAACAGGGCCAGCAGGCCCTCCGCGTCCGCCTCGTCGGGCAGCAGTGCGACGAGCAGGCGGGCCAGCAGGATCGCCTCAGCACACAGCTCGTCGCGCACCAGCTCGTCGCCCGCCGAGGCGATGTAGCCCTCGTTGAACACGAGGTACACGACCGCCAGCACCGCCCGCAGGCGGTCGGGCAACTCGGCGTCGCCGGGACCCGGTACGGGATCTTCGCGGCACGGATCTTGCGCTTGGCACGGACGAGGCGCTGGGCCATCGTGGGCTCGGCGACCAGGAAGGCACGGGCGATCTCACCTGTCTGCAACCCGGCGATCAGGCGCAGCGTCAGCGCGACCTGCGCATCGCGGGCCAGTGCGGGGTGGCAGCAGGTGAAGATCAGCCGGAGCGGTCGTCGGTCACGGGGCCGGTGTCACGGGGCTCGTGCTGCGCGTGCAGCAGCGCCGCCTGGGCGTGGCGGTCGTCCCGGGACGCCTCACGGCGCAGCCTGTCGATCGCGGCGTTGCGGGCGGTCGTGATGATCCAGCCCGCCGGGCTCGGTGGGAGCCCAGCGGCCGGCCAGCGGCGGACCGCGGAGGCGAAAGCGTCCTGCACGGCCTCCTCGGCGATGTCGAGGTCGCCGAACACCCGCGTGAGCACCGCCACCGCGCGCCCGGACTCCAGTCGGAGGTCCGGGCGACGGGGTCGGCATCGGTCCGCACCACGACGACCTGGCGGGACCGTAGGCCGCCTCGACCTACTCGTCGTCCTGGAACGGGCGCACCTCGACCGGCGCCTTGCAGGCCACGCTCGCGCGGCGCGCCCAGTCCACTGCAACGTCGAGGTCCGGCACGCTGATGATCCCCGCACCCGGCGACGACCGCGACCGTGGTCCGGGCGCACGAGGGTGACGTCCTGGTGACCGACGGGCCGTTTCCCGAGGCCAAGGAGCAGCTCGGCGGCTTCTCCGATGTCGTCGCACCCCAGGTGGTAGCACTGGTCGTACTGCTCACCAGCGATGCCACCGTAGATCGCCTCCTGCTCCTCGGTCTTCATGCCCTCGGCACCCGTGAACAGGCCACCGGCCGGAATGCCGACCTCGTGAACGGCTCGTAGTCGGATCTACCGTCGAATGCCGTGGGTGGTCTCCAAGCCCTGGCTCGCGAAGTGGTCCAGGAACAGCTGCTCGATGCACCTCTCGTCTGATCGGCAGCTGCGGTCATCCGCGCTTGAGCGCGCCGGAGATGAGGGCGTCCGCCGCCGTGGCCAGGCGCAGGCCTGCAACATCGAGGCGGCGGAGCAGCTCTCGGTCGCGCAGGGTCTGCATGGTGACCTCGTCGCCGCGTAGAAGCGTGCCCATCTCGTCGTGGAACGCGTCGCGTGCGTCATTGGCCTTCTTCGCCGCGCGCGCCGGCCCGGCGACCTCGGCCACGTCGTCGGTGAGCCTGCCGATCGCCTCAGCGAGCTCGTCGAGGCCCTGGGCGAGGCCGTCGAGCGGGGCGATGAAGCGCTCATGAGGCTCGACGCCGTAGGTGTCGGCCTCAACTGCGAAGTCCCGCAGGTTGTCGAGCACGTCGTCGAGCGAGCCCGACAGGCGGTACAGGTCCTCGCCGTCGATCGGTGTCGTCAGCGCGCGGGCGAGCTCGGTCAGCACCTCGGTGCGCACCTCATCGCCCTTCCGCTCCAGCTCGGTCAGCTCCGCGCGGACATCCGCTGGCGGCCGGCCGTCACGTTGCGCCGCGACGAGGGTACGGGCGGCCTCCACTGCGATCGCCACCTGCCTGGTCAGCAGGTCGACGAACAAGCCGTCGCTGCGACCGGTCAGGTCGCGCCACAGCCGACGAACGCCTCCGCTCATGTCACAGCCTCCACGTCTGGACGACCACCGCTCCCACCACCGCTGCGGAGGGCAGCGTCAGCACCCACGCCAGCGCCAGCTGACCGGCGACGCGCCACCGCACCTGTCGCAGGCCGCGCAGCATCCCCGTGCCCACGAGACCGCCCGCGACCGCCTGGGTCATGCTGACCGGCGCCCCGAGCGCCGCGCTGGACAGTACAGCGACCGCGGCACCGAGCTGTGCGGTGACCTCCTCCTGCGGCCCCCCACGGACGATGCCGCCTCCCAGCGTGCCGGCGGCTGCGCGCAGACCGACGATCGCGCCCACCGAGAACAGCACGGCCACACCGGCCGCCACGGATGGTGTGATCCCGGCCGCCGAGACGGCGACGACCGCGAACATCTTCTGCCCGTCGTTCGCCGCGTACGCGACCGCCTGTGCGACGGTTGCCGTGGCCGCGAGCAGGGCGAGGCCACGCGTGCCGCGGCGGGTGAGCGCGAGCGCCGACAGCGGGACGAGCCGCTGGGCAAGGAGCCCGCCCACGATCGGCGCCGCCACGCCGATCGCCACCACGCGACCGACACCCGTGCCGAGGATCGGCAGGCCACGCCCCAGACCGGCGCCGACGATGCCGCCGACCATCCCCAGCGTCAAGCTCGTGGGCAGGCCAAGGCGCGTGAGGACGGCGACAACGACGATGGCGGCAACCGCCCCCGTCGCGACGACCTGTGGCTGGGCCTCCTGTGAGGCTCGGACGAGCCCTGACGTGAGCGTATCCGCGACCCCTGTGCCCAGCACCAGCGGCACGGCGACCAGCGCGCCGGCCACCACCACGATGGTGCCCAGCGGGCGGACGCCCGGGACGCGCAGCTGCGACGCGACCATCGCGCCACCGTCGTTCGCGCCGTTGATGACGGCGAAGGCGGCAGCGAGCCAGAGGAACACTGCATTACCCTGAGGCCTGGGAGGCGCCGGTGCAAGCCGGACGCCCACGGCCGATCCGCGAATCCTGCGCGGGCCCGTACCCGAGCGGGTCAGGACCCGGCCGATCGGTCGTGGGCTACCTTGGGCGCACGATCGTCGAGGTCCGACCATGAACAGGTGAGCTGGGAGGCTCCGCCCGAGCCACGCCGCCGTTGGACGGCGGTCGTCGGCGTCATCGCGATCATGGTCGCCGTGACCGCCGCCGTCGCGGTGCTCCGGCGCGACGGCGGGTCGGCCGAGTTGACGGTCGACGGCGCCGGGGTCGACCCTGCTGGCACGGATCTCGACGGCTCGGTCGCAGGCGACGAGCTGGTGCGTGCGCCGCTCGATCCTGTCGAGACCCCGAGCGGAGGGCGACCGCTGCCCGACGCGCCGGAACTGACGGTCGTGATCGCCGACTTCGGCAGCAGGCTCCAGCTGATCGAGCTGTCCACGGGCGCACGTCGCGAGGTGCCCGTGTTCGTCGACGGCACCCGCCTGCGACCCGACGCCCTCCAGCTGATCGGCGGTGACCTCATCTACGACGCGGCGGGGCGCGTGGTGCGCCTGGTCGAGGGCGACGAGGGCGCACCCCAGCAGCTGGCACAATACCACCGCTCCATCCCGACCGGCGATGCGACGTCGGTCTGGGTCTACGACCACCTCACGGCGAACATCGGCGGCGTCGCGTCACGCATCGGCTTCGACGGGGCCCTCCTCGACCAGATCGAGCTGCCGGCGCTCGCGCAGCCGCTCGCCGGCACCGCCGACCAACTGATCGTCAGCACGCCGGGCACCATCAGCGGCATCGACGTCGACAGCGGTCGCCGTCGCCAGATCGCGCGGGGACAGGCCCTGGCGAGCGACGGCGTCCGCGTCGCCCGGCTCGACTGCCTGGCCGATCTCTCCTGCGGCGTCGTCATCGGGACCGTCGACCAGCCCGACCAGGTCCGGGTGACGCTCCAGACAGGCGACGTGCCGGTCGGGCTGTTCGACGTGCCACAGGCACAGTTCTCGCCCGACGGGCGGTGGCTCGCGCTGCCCGTCTACCGAGAGCTCGACAACGAGCGGCTCGAACGATCGAACGTGGCCGTCATCGACGTCACCCTCGGCACCGAGGTCGACCGCGTGCCCGGGTCCACCCTCACCGCTCCCACGACGCCGTTCGCCTGGTCACCCGACAGTCAGTGGCTGGGGGTGAGCACCGGCACCAGGATGCAGCTGTGGAGCGCCGAGCACGGGACCGCGACCGAGCTCGCGCTCCGCTTCCCGCCGACGTACGCGGTGGCCCTGCGCTGACACCCGCCTCCCTCGCCTGCCCGCCAGCATCCACCAGCGGGTCCCAGCCGGCATGCGCGGCGCCACTCGTCACGCGCGTGCCAGCCAGCACCCACATCCGGGCCCAGTCGGCAATCATCGGGGATCAGGTCGACGTGCGGAGCCAGACCGCGCCGTGGGGCGGCACGACGCCGTCGTCGGTCTCGGGGTCACTGCGCAGCAGGATTTCGCCGTCGACCGGCACGCGGGCCGGTGACGACCCGAAGTTCACGACGCAGGCGAACCCCGGCGCTCTGGTGAAGGCCAGCACCTCGCCATCGGTGTCGAGCCACGCGAGGGTCCCGTCGCCGAGCGCGGGCAGCTCGCGGCGGAGGCGGAGTGCGGACCTGTACAGGTTCAGGATCGACGAGGGATCGCGGTCGAGCGCCTCGACGGTGCGCCCGCGCCAGCCCGCGGGCTGCGGCAGCCAGGGCGTCGCGCCGTCGTCGGTGCTGAAACCGAACGGAGGCATGTCGCCGGACCACGGCAGAGGGACCCGGCAGCCGTCGCGGCCGCGCACCGTCTCGCCCGACCGCCGCCACGTGGGGTCGGTGAGGTGCTCGGTCGGCAGGTCCTCGACCTCGGGTAAGCCCAGCTCCTCGCCCTGGTACAGGTACACGCTGCCGGGCAGCGCGAGCATCAGCAGGGCGGCGGCGCGCGCGCGTCGCAGGCCCAGCGCGAGGTCGGCGGGACGGCCGAGCAGATGATCGAGGTTCGACCCCGCGACGTCGTGCTGATCGCGGGCAAACCGCGACACGTGGCGGGCGACGTCGTGGTTGGACAGCACCCACACGACAGGTGCGCCCACCGCGCCCTGCTCGGCGAGCGACCGAGTGACGGCGGAGCGCACCGCGTCCGCCCGCCACGGCGACTCCAGGAAGACGAAGTTGAAGGTGGTGTGCAGCTCGTCCGGACGTACGTACCGCGCCATGCGCTCCGGATCGTCGAGCCACGCCTCGGCGACGAAGACCCGCGGCGGGTCGTAGCTGTCGGCCAGCCGTCGCCAACCGCGGTACACGTCGTGCACCTCGTCGCGGTCCCAGTGAGGGTGGTCGATCGAGGGCAGCAGACCGAACCGGTCGCCGAGGTCAGGCAGGTCCTCCTGCTTGACCAGCGAGTGCGCGACGTCGATGCGGAACCCGTCGACGCCGCGGTCGAACCAGAACCGGAGGATGTCCTCGAACGCCTCACAGGTGCGCGGGTCGTTCCAGTTCAGGTCCGGCTGCTCCGGCGTGAACAGGTGCAGGTACCACTCGCCGGGGCTGCCGTCGGCCTCCGTCACGCGTGTCCACGCCTCGCCGCCGAACACGCTGTGCCAGTCGTTGGGTGGTCGGTCGCCGCCGGGGCCGCGGCCGGGGCGGAAGATGTAGCGCGTGCGCTCGGGTGATCCCGGGCCGGCCTTCACCGCCGCCTGGAACCACGGGTGCTGGTCGGACGTGTGGTTCGGGACGACGTCGAGCAGAAGGCGCAGGCCGAGGTCGTGGGCGTCCCGCACGAGCGCCTCGGCGTCGCCAATCGTGCCGTACATCGGGGAGATGTCGCAGTAGTCGGCAACGTCGTAGCCGCCGTCAGCCATCGGCGACGGATACCACGGGTTGATCCAGATCGCGTCGACGCCGACGTCGCCGAGGTACGCCAGGCGCGACCGCAGACCCGCGATGTCGCCGTTGCCGTCGCCATCGCCGTCGCGGAAGCTGCGGATGTAGACCTGGTAGACGACGGCCTGACGCCACCAGGGGGTGGCGGACTCGTACTGGGGCATGGGCGATCGCCCTTCGTGGGCTGGCTCGGGCTCGGGTGGACGCGCGGTGTTCAGGAGCGGCGCGGTCCGAACAGGTCCGCGAGGCCTGTCGCAAGGAAGGGCAGCCCCGGCGCGACGACCGCGGTCGGGATGAACGCGACCATCATGCCGCCGAGCGTGAGCAGCGTCACGATGGCCGCCGCGATGGCCCGGTTGTACCACGTGGTTCCCCTCGGCCTGGACACGGTGACGACCGCGGCGGCGGCGTAGCCCGCGAGGAGCGAGGCCAGGGGGTTGCGGAATATCAGGAGCGGCAGGCCGATGGCCAGCGACAGCCCCATGCCGGCGAGCACGGCGAGCGGCCAGTATCGCGTCAGGACACCAGCGCCACGGTCGCCAGACCGAACGGGATCAGGAGCACCGCCAGGCCGACGCCGGAGGCGGCGATCATGGTCCCGTGCGCCTCGGGATCCGCTCTCGTCCCCGCCGACTCGACCGCGAGGCCGTACGCCATCGCCCAGAAGCTCATGACGACGAACAGCGTGCCGATCGCGATGGCGCCCAGCGGCGGTTCTCGGTGGCCTCCCGTACCGACGTCAGCCCTTCACCGCCTGCCGTGGCCTCCGGCGAGACGACGAGCATCACGAAGAACAGCCCCATCAGCCCGGTGGGCCAGAGGAAGATCACCGGATTGGTGTCGAGTCCGAGCCTGCGCGCGAGCGGATCGCCGGCTGATTGCGCACCTGGGCCCCGGCTGACGACGGCTTGCACGAGGTCCAGGCAGGCGACACCCTGTTCGGCATCGCCGAGTCCGAGCTCGGCGATGGCAACCGCTGGCCCGAGATCCACGACCTCAACCGCGATATCGTCGCGGACCCCGACCACATCCTGCCTGGACAGGTGCTGATCCTGCCGTGAGCCTGAAGCGCAGTGTGATGGCCACGACATCCGATCGGCTCGAGCTGGCGCTGGACTGCGTGACGGACGGCCGTCCGTCACGGGTCCCCCGCTCGCTGCCGACCGAGGAGTTCACGGCCGAGGCCTTCCGCGCGGAAGCGGCGGAGGCCGCCCGGAACGCCCGGCCGTGGACGGTCGGGGACGGGATCCAGGGCGTCGGGATCGGCGAGAAGACCTCCCGGGGCAGGCCGACCGGTGATCTCGCGCTGCGGGTCTACGTCGACCACAAGAAGCCGCTCGCAACGCTTGATGACAACCCGGTGCCGGAGGCGGTGAGGATCGGCGACGTGCAGGGCGTGACGACCGACGTCATCGCCATCGGCACGGTCGAGCCCGAGCTGTTCGCCGAGCGCGCCCGGCCGTGCATGCCGCGGTGCGGCATCGGCCACCTCAGGGTCACCGCCGGCACGTTGGGCGCCATCGTCCGGCGAGCCGGCGACGACGCCTTGCTCGCGTTGAGCAACGCCCACGTGCTGGCCGACGACGGGCGGGCCCAGCGCGGTGACCAGGTGCTGCAACCAGCCGTCGAGGACGGCGGAGGTGAGGGCGACGTCGTCGCCCACCTCGAGGACTTCGTGCCGTTCCAGTTCGGTGGAGACGGCTTCCCCAACCTCGTCGACGCTGCGATCGCCCCGGCTCGCGGACGGCGCCGCCGAGCCCGTCATCCGCCTGTTGGACCGTCGGCCCGCCGGTGTGACGACCAACCTGCGCCGCGGCATGCGCGTGCACAAGGTCGGCAGACGACCGACCTGACGATAGGCATCATCACCGACGTCCATCTCCGACTGACGATGCGCTACCGAAGGGTGTCCGACGACCGGGTCGGGTTCCCGCGACCAGGTCCTGTGCACCAGGTTCACGGAGAGCGGCGACTCGGGTGCGCTGGTGCTCAGCTCGTCGAACCGGGCCGTCGGCCTGCACTTCGCCGGCTCGCCGTCGGCGAGCGTGTTCAATCGCATCGGCCACGTGCTCGACGTGCTCGACGTCGAGCTGGTCACCGACGAGACGACCTGACCCAGCGCGACCGTGTGTGCACGGCCACGACCGGAGGATCC
>DATHVN010000213.1 GCA_035461305.1 Euzebyales bacterium
CGCCATCAGCCCAGAACCGCCATTCTCGGCATACTCCGTCAAACGGTCCGACAAGCCCTCGACCTGCTCAGTGGCCATCTGCGCTGCGCGTTCGACGACCAGATTAAGCAGCCGCTCGCCAGCGTCCTTCAGTGCGTCGGCGACCACATCGGTGGAAGCGCCGTTGGATGACTGCGTGCGCGTCGTGGTGTCACTCATGAGCTGCTGCTCCGTCTCGTCGAGGGCTTGGAGGAGCTGCGCGACGACCCTTGGCTGCTCTGCCGACGGGAGGTGCCGCTTCTCCGGGTGCTCTTGGACTTCCCGGAGCTGCTCGTGCTGCTCCGCGACGTCGTCTTCTTCGTGGCGCTGCCCGACGACCCGTTGCTCGACCGGGATGCCTTCCGGCGGGTGCCTGAGGACTTCGTTTTGCCGTCCTGGTACGCGTCAGCCTCGTCACCGTCCCCGGTGTCGGACTCGCTGGCCGCCGTCTCCTGCTCCTGTTCGCCGGCCTCGGGCTCGTTGGCCTCCTCTTCCTCGCCCTCGGCGTCGGTGCCCTGGTCCTCCCCGCCGGTCGCCTGCTCGTCCTCAGCTTCGGCGCTGGCGTCGGCGCCCTCACTGCTCGCCGCTTCATCACCGGCGGAGGCGTCCTCGGACTGGCTGGCCCCCAGCGACTCGACACGCTTCGCCACGCGTTCCGTGACGCTGCCGATCTGGGTGGCCACCGCAGCGAGCGCGGCCTGCTTGCCGGCATCGACGAGCTGACCTTGGACCTGCCCAGTCAGCTTGCTGAGCTCTGGCGATCGGTTCAACAAGTCGAGGCCCTGACCGAGCAGCTCGCTCGGACCACCGGCTCGGCGTCCGAGCGCCATGCCGCCGACCATCAGCGCCAGTTTCATCTTCTTCGTACGACCCAGTACGTAACCGCCTGCCACACCGGCGGCCACACGCATTCCACACTTCACGATGTCTCCTTCGGATCCTTGGTCGCTGCCCCGATGTGTATCGAGCGGCAGGATGTCCGCGACGATTTGGTGGCACCCTCTCTCTTCCTGGCTACTACAGAGGTTCGCGGTCGATACCCCTGCGGTGCGTAGGTCACACCAGCCACCGCCGTTCCGACTGCAGCCGATACCCCCGACGGTCTGTCGTGACACCGCAGCACCGCACCGATCCCCATCACGTGCGCGAGTTTTTCGGCTGGCGATGGCAGGGCGACGACTCGAGGCGCTCAGCGTCGGACCGCTACGTGCGGCACACTCAACCCCTCTGGACCCCGACGAGCGTCAGATTCGGAGGAATGTCCGCCGTGCGACCCCGCGCCGTCGAAAGATAAGGGGAGCTGTTGCACCGAGCTCGTCGTCCCCGGCGGCCTCACCCTGACTGCGGTCGCGCACCGTGCCGCCCAGGTGCTCTGGCACAGGATCGCCCGCGACAGTCGTGACGGGGCACCGTATGCCGCCTCCACCGCCGCGGCGGCGAAGCGCTCCCGTCGAACGCGCCGCACCACCGGGCTCTGGTGTGATCGTGGCGCCGGGATCTCCTGGTTCGCCATGGCGTCGAGCCGCGACCAGAGCCACTCGAGGATTGCTTAGCGCGCCGGGGCAGTGGTGGCATGCGTCGTGGCCACCTGGGGTGGCGACCAGCCGTCGGCGACCAGTGCGATCAGGTCGGCTAGGTCACGGCCGCAGGGCAACCGGACAGGAACGCGTGCGGTCATCGGCGCTGCTCCCGGGTGGCATCGCGTGGTTCCGTCGGACCGTCACCGTTAGTTGGAACCGCGATGAGCAGCGAAGTTGTGCAGCGGCGTCACCTGTCGATCGTGGTCACTCGGGGCCCAGCCCCGCCTGCCGGCCGGCTCCGGCCAGTCGCGGATGTCCTCCGCGTCGTCATCGCCGAACCGCTCCACGACACTGTTGAAGGCCGCGGCCGCCTCGCGTTCCCGTCCTGTGTCGTCCAACGTCATGGCCTCGTACGCCGGCGGCCTCGCGACCTGCTCACGAACACCCACCGCCACATCCTCACCAAACCGCGAAACCACCTCCTCGACCATGGCAACGGCGAGCGCGTACGTTGAGGCCGCCGTCGGCCGGGTGCGCGTGGTCGAAGGCCGCGAACCGCCATACGACGAGCATCACGTGGCGCCGTCGAGCAGGACGTCGGTGCCGGCCAGCGTGCCGTGGCCGTCACCCAGGTCGTTGAGGATCGCAACCAGCCGTCGTTCCTCGTAGGCGAAGTGCGAGTCGAGCACAGCGGCCAGGCCCTCGAGCTCCGAGCGCACGGCGTCCGCGCTGGCGGGGCCCGGCAACCGAGGCGTCACGTGCGAGCTCTTCGCCGTGACGCAGGATGCCGTCGACGAACGCGTGGTCGCGCTCAAAGGCCTCCAGGACCGGTCCCAGCTGCGGGTCGCGGTCCGCGAGCACAGGGAACAGGGCGCCGTCCTCGCCGGTGTGGTGCCGGCGCAGCGTCGCACAGAACGTCAGGCAGTGCACCTGGAGGTCACGTGGCCGGTCCAGCGGTCCGTTGAGATCGTCGCGCAGACGCGCAGGAGATCGCTGGCCGCGTGCCGCCCGCCAACTGGGCGTTCGCGATCTCGGTGCCGATCTTCGCCGGGTGGCTGACCTCCTCCGCGCAGCAGGCGCGCCGGTCGCGCCCCGAGGTCGATGGTCGCGGGCAGCACCATCATCGGCGTTCCTCACCAGCGCCATGGTGCACCCCTACTGGCCACCGTCATGCACCGTTATCCTTCAGTTCATGCCCGGCGCCCGCACTGCCGCATGACGACCGACGACACGATGGGCCGTCGTGTCCATGCCTGGGCCTCCCGTCGCGGGCTGCGCGTGCGCGGCTACAACCCGTGGGCGATCATCGTCGACGCGATCCACGCAGGCATGCGTCACCGCATCACGGGGCTGGCGGCGGAGATGACGTTCTTCGCCTCACTGGCGCTCATCCCGTTCACTGCGGCGTTCGGGGGTGTGCTCGGCTACATCGAGCCGTGGGCCGGACCCAATGGCGTCGAACGGACCGAGGGGGTGGTCACCGAGGTCATGACCATCATCCTGGGTCCGGACCTGGTCGTGGACGTGGCGGCACCGTACGTCCAGGCGCAGCTCGAGCAGGCGCGCGGCGGCCTGGCCATCGGGGGTATGATCGCGGGCCTGTGGCTGGCCAGCCGCGTGTTCCTCCCGGCGGTGCACGCGCTCGACCTGGCCTACGGCGCCGTCGAGCGCCGCTCGATCTTCAAGCGCCGCGCCATCGCGCTGACGCTCGCGCTGGCGTCACTGGTCGTCATCACCCTCGAGGTGATGCTGCTCGTGTTCGGTCCGCTGCTCGGCGGTGCCCGTGAGCTGGCCGTGCAGTTCGGTCTCAACACGACGTTCACCGTGCTGTGGAGCATGGTGCGTTGGCCCGCCATCGGCGCGCTCCTTGCGATCTACCTGCTCGCGGTCTACCGCTACGTGCCGGCACGGCGAATCGGGTGGCGCCGGTCACTGCCGGGCACGGCGATGGCGGTGCTCGTCTGGCTGCTCGTCTCCGCGGGCTTTCGCGCCTACCTGGAGACCGGCGTCCAGCCCGGCCAGGGCGTCCAGCTCACGACCGAGGCGGTGGTGTCGGTCGGTCGTGCCCTCGGAGCGCTGGTGGCGACCGTCCTGTGGGTGTTCCTGTCCAGCGTTGCCGTGCTCTTCGGCGGCGAGATCAACGCCGCGATCGACCGGCGGCGCGGCGCAACGGCGTCCTGAGCACACCCGTCAGGTCGACGGTGCAGGCTCGGACGCGCCGCCGGCGTGCGACTGCTCCAGCAGGGGCACAACCCGTGCTGGGCCTCGCCGAGCAGGACCGACGGCTTCGCAGCCTTGGGCCGGTCGGCGACCACGATGAGGTCCTCGCCATCGGGTCGGCGCCACCGTCCGGTTGTGATAAGCCCACGCTCGGAGCGGACCGTGATCGCCGGGACGTCGTTGGCGGGGATCGCGTCGGCCGCCCACGACGCCAGCTCGCCTGACGTCGCCAGGTCACCGGCGTGCCCGGCGCTGTACCGCGGCTCGGTCGCCGGTGCGCACCTCGTAGTCGGCGCTCCAGCAACGTGCCGCACAGCCGATCGCCACCGACCTCGACCTCCACGACACGGTGGTCCTGGCCCAGTTCGAACGCGTGCACGATGTTGGGTGTGGCAAGCTGCCGCGCGAGCCGCATGCCCATGTCGTGCTCGGGCCGCACCACCTCGTCGGCACCGACGCTGGCCAGCACCCTGGCCGTCAGCCCCCGTGTCCGCCTTGCTGATCAGGTGGCGCGCGCCGGCGCTCTTGGCGGCGACCGTCGCCGGGATGTTCGCCTCGAGGTTCTGCCCGATCCCGACGATCACGGCGTCGAACGCCGGCAGGTCCATCTTCGTCAGCGCCTCCTCGCTGGTCGCGTCGACGATCGCGGCGCGGGTGACCTTGTCGACGACGGCATCGAGCGCCCGTTCGTCGTTGTCGATGACAACGACCTCGTGGGCGAGGTTGGACAGGGTCTCGGCGGTGGCGGCGCCGAAGCGGCCGGCGCCGATGACGAGGAACTGGAGGACCGTCACCCGATCACCACCTCCTCCGCGGGGTAGCAGCAGTGGCCCGGCCGCGATCGCCGCCAGGAACGACCCTGCAATCAGCCGCGCCGCCGAGGTCTGTCGCTGCCGGGGTGCCACAACGCTTCCGTCTCGTCGTCCCTCCCCGTCCGCAGGCCGGATACCGGTCGCGTGCCGCGGGCGCGCACCGTCGCACGGTAGCCGGTGTGACGCGGCAGATCGTTGACGACGGCACGGGTACGGTGGCCGCGATGCGCATCGAGACCCTGCGGTGAGCCCGGCGCCCGGCGCGATCGGCCGTCCCGCGTGACGACGTCGACCCCACCGCGCTGGTCGGCCACACGGCGCGTCGCGTTCGCCGGCCTGCTGGCGGTGACGATGGCGTCGTCGACCTTCGGGTTCACGACCTTCTCTGTGCTCTCGGGTCAGCTGCTCGACACGTTCCGCATCAGCCGGTGGCAACTGGGTGCGCTGGTCACCGCGACCGCAGTGCTCGGCGCGGTGCTCTCCCCGCCCATGGGCCGTCTCGCCGACCGGATCGGCGGGCGAAACGCCATGCTGGCCACCCTGCTACTCAGTGGCGCGGCGTTGGCCGCCATCTCGGTCTCGCCGGTCTACCTGCTCGTGGTCTTCGCCGCGCTCGCCGCCGGAGCGGCGCAGTCGATGGCCAACCCGGCAACCAACAAGCTCATCTCGCTGCACGGCACGGATGGCGGCCGCGGCACGCTGACGGGCATCAAGCAGTCCGGCGTCCAGGTCGGCACGTTCCTCGGCGGGTCGCTGCTGCCGCTCGGCGCTACGACGATCGGGTGGCGGCCGACGCTGCTGCTCGCCGCCGTCGTCCCGGCCGTGGGCCTGGCGCTCAGCCGCCGCATCGTGCCGCCGGCCGGCGTCGACGAGGACACGTCCGACGAGCAGGAGGTGGCGGGATCACTGGTGCGCTCGCCGTTCCTGCTGCAGCTCGCCGTCTACGGGTTCCTGCTCGGTGCCGGCTGGTCGGCGGTCTTCACGTACCTGCCCGACTACGGGCAGAACGCCCTCGGGTGGACCGCGACGGTCGCGGGCCTGCTGGTGTCCGCCGCCGGGCTGTGCGGCATCGCGGGGCGGATCGGGTGGAGCTGGTACGCCGAGCATCGCAGCGACGCCCCGCGGACGCTGGCGGTGCTCGCCACGATCGGCATCGCTGCGATCACCGTGATCCTGCTCTCGTCACGGGTTCCGGCCATGCTGTGGCTGGGCGCCGCCGCGCTCGGCGGAAGCTCCGGGTCGTGGAACTCCGTCGGCATGTTCGCGATCATCGACCGCCTGCCGGAGAGGGCCGCCGGTGCCGCCTCGGGCATCGTGATGTTCGGCTTCCTGATCGGGCTCGGCGTCGGTGCACCCGCCTTCGGCTGGTCGGTCGACGTCACGGGCGCCTACGTCATCGGCCTCGTCGCCGCGGCCGTGGTGCACATCGCCGGCCTGATCGTGGCCCTCGTCCTGCGCCGTGCTCCGCTGGGCACGGCCGCCACCGTCGCATGAACGACGCTGGCTGGCATGTGGCGCCGCTGCAGCGGGGCGAGGCGGCCGCGCTGCTGGCCGATGGTATGACCCGGTTCGATGCGCTCGCCGACGACCCCGTGCCCACGCTGCGCTGGTACCGGACGACGACACCGGCGATCGTGCTCGGACGCGGCCAGCGAGCTCTGAAGGTGGACGGGGAGGGCATCGAGATCGTCGACCGCTTCTCTGGCGGCGGGGCGGTGTGGCTCTCGCCGGACGTGCTGTCCCTCGACGTCCTGATCCCGGCCGACCACCCGTGGGTCGCGGACACGTTGACCGCAGTGTTCGACCACGTCGGCGCGCTCTGGCTCGAGGCGTTGCGGTCGCTCGGGGTGCCGCACCTGTCCCTGCACCGCGGCGCGTCCACGGCCCACCGTCGCGGTACCGCCCGTGAGCAGCTGCTCGCCGCCGTGTGCTACGCCACCCGTGGCCGCGGCGAGGTGTTCTGGCGCGACCGCAAGCTTGTCGGTCTGGCCCAGCGCCGGCGGCGGCACGCCGCGATGGTGCAGTGCGGCCTGCTGCGACGATGGCGCCCGGGGCCGCTGCTCAGGGCGCTGGGGGCAGACCCGCACGACCGGCAGATCGGGACCGCCGCCGTCGGCCTCGACGAGATCTGCGCGGACCCGCCGGACGACGCGCCGGTCATTGCCGCCGTGCACGCAGCGTTCACGGACGCGGCCGGATCACCCGTGCGCTGACCAGTCGATGCTCATCGGGCCGCCGGCGCGGCCCCGCTCGGACGCCACGATCTCGGCGACGATGGACAGCGCGATCTCGCCGGGGGTCCTGCTGCCGATATCCAGGCCGCACGGCGAGTGCAGGCGCGCGAGGTGCGCCGGATCGACCCCACGGTCGCGCAGCCGCCCGACCGCCTCGGGAGCGTGGCGCCGGCTGCCGAGCATGCCGACGAAGGCGGCGTCGCTGGACAGCGCGACCTGCAGCACGTCGTCGACCCACGGCGCGTCGTGGTCACTGACGACCATCGCGTCCGACGGTGTGAACACGATCGCACGCACCTGCTCGGCGGGATCGCCGGTCACGACCTCGAGCCCCGGACCTTCGTGGGCGTCGCCATCCCCGGTCAGCAGTCGGACCCGCCGGCCCACGGCGATGGAGACGTCGACGATTGCGCGGCCGACCGGGTTGGCGCCGACGACGGTCACACCCGGCTCAGGCTCGGACACCTCGGCGAACAGCTCGATGGCCCGGTCGCGGCCGTGCCCGGGGAACTCGAGCCGCTCGCGGACCGTGCGCCGGCCGCCGAGCGCGCGGCGCGCCAGCTCGAGCCCGGCCGCGTCGAACTCGGAGCACCCCAGCGTCCCGGCGATCGGCCCCACGGCGTCGACCAGCAGTTTGGCGCCCGCATGAGACGGCGCGTCGCCCTCCACGGCCAGCACGGTCACCAGCGCGACCCGCCGGCCCTGGCGCCTGGCCTGCGCCAGCGCCTCGATCGCCTCCATCGTGGCCTCCCCACTTGTGGTGTGCTCCAGCCTAGGTGTCTGACGCGATGTCTCTCGCACTGGGCGCGCGCCTGGTCGTCTCGCTGACGCTCCACTCCCAACGGCCCACGCAGCCCACGGCACGGCGACCAGGGCAGCCGAGCCGGCTCACACGGCGCGGTGAGCGACGAACACCGGGCCCGTGTCGGCGCGAGCCGAAACGACGCGAGCCGGGATGCAGATGCGACCGAAGCAGTGCGTGACCGGGAGACAGGGCCTTAGAGATCGATGGGACCGCTCATGACTGCACGGGCGCGCGTCGGGGCGGCGCGAGGCGCTCGACCGGACGGCGCGGGGTGTGGGCCACCTCGGTGGCGATGGCGACCTCGGCCAGCAGCGTGAGCTGGCGCAGCTCGCGGTCGACGAAGCGTGGCCCACCCCTGCGGGCCACGATGACGGCCGACGACGGCTGCCCGAGTGGTGCCGCGGCGATCTCGAGGTGGTCGTGCCGCGCAGCGGGCTCGCCCACGATGTCGGCCGGGTCGAGCCGTCGCGGCGTGGTCAGCGGCAGCCACCCACCGGAGACTGGTGCGAGTGCGCCGGTACTGGCGGCCAGGACCTCCATCCCGCTCCACCCGTTGGCGACTGCGACGGCCCAGGACGCCCACAACGCGGCTGGCAGCCGGTCAACGAGCAGTCGGACGGCTCCCCGGCCCTCCGAAACCATCGCCGCGGCGAGCGCGACGGCACCGTCGATGTCACGCGCCGAGGCCACTGGCCGGACCGAGGCGACGGCGGTTCCGGGCAGGTGATCGATCGCCCCGCGCAGCGCGTCGACGTCGTCGACCGTGATGCACAGGTCGTCGATGGCGAAGCCACCGCCGCGCTCGATCACGTCGAGCGACACGATGTCGGCACCGGCGGCCACGCAGGCGCCGGTCAGCGCGTGCAACGATCCCGGCTTGTCGGGAAGCGACACCCGGAGGACGTAATGCATTCTGACCCCTACCCAATGTCAAGTCCGCCCATGACGATAGCGCGGCGGTGTTTCGGCAGCCTCGACCGATGACTGCAACCGTGTGACAATCGTCGGTGGATGGCCGTTCGGCCGACGCCGATCGGCCAGGGCACCGTCAAGGACGCATTCATGGAGCTTGAGGCCTGCGCTCGCGGGTTACACCGCTGCTTCTGTCGCCGTTCCGGGACCAGCCTGAGGCCCGGCCACCCGTCCGATCGGCGCTGACCGTGGCTACCCCGCGGCTCGCAATTGTCGCGGGCACGCCGAGCCCGTGGAGCCGACGATCGTGGAACCACTGACCGGACGTCTGGTCGTCGCATCTCACGACCTGACCGAGACCAGCTTCCGCCGCGCCGTCGTGCTCGTGCTCGCCCATGACACCGAGGCTGGGGCGGCCGGTATCGTGCTGAACCGCCCAGGGCCGGCCGACGCACCCGAGCGCCTCCGCAGATGGATGCCACTCGCCGCGCCGCCGGCGGTGCTGTTCCACGGCGGGCCGGTGGGGCCCGACACGGTGATAGGGGTCGGTGCGACCGACGATCCGGCCGGTCCCGACGGCTGGCAGCCGCTCATCGACGGCCTCGGCGTGTTCGACCTTGCCGGCGACGTCGACGTCGCCCGGGCGCGGCTGCGCGCCGTGCGGCTGTTCGTCGGGTACGCGGGCTGGACCGTCGGTCAACTCGACGCCGAGATCGCGGCCGGTGCGTGGTTCGTCGTCGACGCCGATGCCACCGACCCGCTGACGACGACGCCGGCGCAGCTCTGGCGCGCAGTGCTCGCACGTCAGGGCGGACTGTTCACCACGGTCCCCGACGACCCCGGACTCAACTGATCACGTCCGTCGGAGCCTGATCATGACGCTGGCGTGTCGCGCGGGTCACACATCGGCGACGATCGTCTGGACACGGGCGGCGGGCTGGGCTAGTGTCATCACTCGAACATATGTTCGAGTGATGACAGGCAGGAGCCGACGATGGGCGCGATCATCCGCCTCGACGAGCGGCACGCGCGCGCCTACGTCGCGGAGCCGGACGGTCCAGTGCGTGGATGCGTCGTGGTCGTCCACGATGCCTACGGCCTGCTGCCCCACGTCCGCTTCCTGTGTGACGAGCTGGCCGCCGCCGGGTTCGTCGCCATGGCACCGGACCTGTTCGCGGGGTCGGTCGCGCGCTCGCAAGCGCAGGCATCCCGGCTGCTCGAGGAGCTCACCGCGGTCCGCGTCGGCCGGGTGCTCGACGCGGCCCTGCGGGCCTTCGACGCGCTCGGTCACGGCGACTGCCCGCACGGCGCGGTCGGGTTCTCGATCGGCTCCGAGTTCGCCTTCGGCCTCCTGGCCGCCGGGCACCTGCGGGCGCTCGTCGCCTACGACGGCATGCCGACGGTCGAGGACCGTGAAGCGATCGCCGCTCCCCTGCTCCTGCACTGGGCCGGCACCGACCGGTGGGACGACGATTGTGCACCGGACCGCCTGGTCAGCGACCTGCTTGCCCGCGGCGTCGACGTCGAGACCCACACGTACGAGGGCACGGTGCACGGCTTCGCCAATGCCGACATCGACGCCTTCGACCTCGCGGCAGCCGAGCAGGCCTGGAACCGAACCATCCGCTTCCTGACCGACCACCTCTCGGACGGGTAGCGGCCCGACGGCAGTCACCAGTACCGACGCGTCGCCCGGCGCGGGCACGCGCCATGACGCACGATGAGACGAGGACATGACGTGCCATCCGAACTGTTCGAACTGAAGGTCATGGTCGAGGCCGACGGCTGGCACGAGGTGGCAGCGCTGATGGACACGGTCGACCGCGCCCTGGACCCGCACCGGCAGGCCCACGACGGTGCGCGCAGATGGTCGGTGATGGCCCGGCTGGTGCCCGGGGAGCAGTCACGCGAGCTGCTGCGGTTCATCGACCAGCGCGGCACGTCGGCACCGGCGGGTGGCCCTACGTCGGCTGATCGCCTCACCGCCTGACCGGCGAAC
This sequence comes from Euzebyales bacterium, assembly GCA_035461305.1. Taxonomy (NCBI): domain Bacteria; kingdom Bacillati; phylum Actinomycetota; class Nitriliruptoria; order Euzebyales; species Euzebyales bacterium. The sequence continues at coordinate 10,521 of DATHVN010000213.1, forward strand.
CGTTAGCATCGCCGTCGGGCGACCGCCACGCCGAGCGTCGAGGGAGAGACAGTCCTATGCGACTGACCAAGTACCCGCAGTCCTGCGTGCTCGTGGACCACGACGAGGGCGGCCGGCTGCTGATCGACCCTGGCAACGTGGCGATGGACGCCCACGCGTTCGACGACTTCGGTGCCGTCGATGCCGTGCTGTTCACCCACATCCACGCCGACCACTTCGACCCCCGCGCGGTCGCGGCGATCCTCGACCGTGGGCTACCGATCCACGCCAACGCCGACGTCTGCGTGAGGATCGACGGATCTGCCACGACCGTCGCCCCCGGCCAGGGCTTCACGGCCGCGGGCATCGACGTCGTGGCCCACGACATGCCGCACGTCGAGATGGTCGACGGGTCCGCCGGCCCGCCCAACACCGGCTACGTCTTCGACGGGCGACTGCTGCACCCAGGCGACTCGCTGACCGTTGACGGCATCGCCGTCGACGCGATCGCGGTCCCGATCGTCGGCCCGAGCATCAGCTTTCGCGACAGTTACGTCGCCGTCGAGCGGACGGGCGCGGCGACAGCCGTGCCGATCCATTACGACGTGTTCCTGGCCGACCCGCAACTGTTCAGGAAGTACTGCGACATCGCCACGGTCGTCGTGCTCGGCGATGGCGAGTCCACGGACCTGTAGGCCGACGGCCGCGTGTGGTGACCCGTGCTACACATCAGCGACGACCAACGCCACGCGCGGCTTGCGTGGCGTCACCGGCTCGTACCCGAGAGCCGCATCGACGATCCTGTCGAGATCACGCGCAGCGTCGTGGCCCTGCACGCGTCGGATCCCGCGACCGTCCACCTCAGCGTGGTGGCACGGATGGGGACGCCACGCATCGAGGCGAACGAACGGGCGCTGTACGACGAGCGGACGCTGGTGCGGATGCTCGGGATGCGCCGGACGATGTTCGTCGTGCCCACCGACCTGGTCTCCACGGTGCAGGCGTCGAGCAGCAACGACGTGGCAGGCGCGTTGCGCCGGCAACTGGTCCGGGCGATCGCCGCCAACGGGATCGAGGACGCCGACGGCTGGCTGCGCGGGCTCGAGGCGTTGACGCTCGAGGCGCTCGTCGCACGTGGCGGCGCCCACACGAGTGAGCTGTCCGAGCTCGTGCCCGAGCTGCAGCGCACGATCACGCTCGGCTCCGGTCGGTGGACCGCCGAGGTGCGGATGTCGACCCGGGTCCTGCTGCAGCTCGCGGCCAACGGGCGCATCGTCCGCGGTCGCCCGCGCGGCACGTGGCTGAGCAGTCAGTACCGGTGGATCCCAATCACGCAGTGGCTCGGACACGCCGTGGACGTGCTGGACCCCGACGCGGCCCGCGCCGATCTCGCGCGGCGATGGTTCGCGAGGTTCGGGCCTGCGACGTTCGACGATCTGGTGTGGTGGACGGGATGGACGCGCACCCGGGCCAGGCGCGCCGTCGCCGCCCTCGACACGGTCGAGGTCGCGCTCGACGACGACGCGGTCGGCCTGGTGCTCGCCGACGACGTCGACCCCGTGGACGAGCCTCCACCGTGGGCAGCGCTGCTTCCGGGACTCGATCCGACGCCGATGGGCTGGAAGACGCGCGACTGGTACCTGGGTCCGCACAACGACGCGACGTTCGACAGCAGCGGCAACGCCGGCCCCACGGTGTGGTGGAACGGACGGATCGTCGGCGGTTGGACCCAGCGCTCCGACGGGACGATCGTCCACAGGCTACTGACCGACGTCGGCGCGGATGGGGCCACGGCCGTCGAGGCCGAAATCGATCGGCTCCAGCCGCACCTGGCAGGCGTCGCGGTGGCGCCGAGGTTCCGGTCACCGCTGGACAGGGAGCTGCGGCCGTGACAGATGACACCGCGCTGCACGAACGCCTGGCCGGGTGGCACGTGCGTGTGCGCACGGCCATGGCGTCACAGCGGCTCGACCTGCCGTTCGCCGTCTGTATCATCACCGACGACCTGCCCGGTGTCTACGACCTGAACCTGATGGTCGTCACCGCGCACGTGCCCCCAGCCGTGCTGCTGCGTTCGATCGAGCAGGTCGCCGCGAGCGCGGGCTGGCGCCACCGACGGGTTGAGGTCGACAGCCCGTCGATCGCCGACCGGCTCCGTGCACCCCTGACCGCCGCGGGCTACACGGAGGAGCGCTTCGTCACCATGGCCCTCACCGGCGCACCGTCGCCGACGGTCGCCGGCGATGGTCGGGCGTCTCGCCCGACGGCGGTTGTCGCCGTCGACGCGCAGATCGACCTGACACGCGCGGTGACGGCCCAGGAGCCACGGGCCGACAGCGACGAGCTGATCGACCAGATGGCGGAGCGTGAGCGGCGCCTCGCGCGCGTCGCAGGCGGCCGGGTCGTCCTCGCACCGCCGGGCACACCGGTGAGCCGCTGCCTGCTGCTCGAGGAACCGGGAGGCGGACTGGTGGAGATCGACGCGGTGAGCACGCTCGCGGATCACCGCAGTCAGGGCTGGTCCGACGCGGTGATGCGACGGGCGCTCGCCGAGGCACATGCGCGGGGCGCAGAGCACGTGGTCCTCGTGGCCGACGACGCCGACTGGCCGAGAACGTGGTACCAGCGGCTCGGCTTCACGACCGTGGGACGGTCGTGGGCGTTCCGCCGCAGCCCCGATACGTGACCGGACCACCCTCTGAGATGACGACACCCCTGACCGGGCGGAGCCAAGGGTCGGTAGGGATGATGGAGCGGACGACGGGATTCGAACCCGCGACCCCCACCTTGGCAAGGTGGTGCTCTACCAACTGAGCCACGTCCGCCTGGGGCCCCAATCCTGCCGTGTCGGCATCCCTCGTGCAAGCCGGCATGGAGGGTACCGGACGGTGTCCGTCACCCTGTGGCCGTGGCGGGCCGAACCGCGAGCTCGTCGGTCCAGTGGCGGGAGAACCGCATGCCGAACGCCGAAGGTTGGCATCGATGCGCCGTCATGATCGCGCCCCCGACGTTTGCGCGGTCGGGGGTCCACCGACGACCGTCAGCCACATGCTGCGGAGCTACGTAGAAGTCGCGGCAGGTCCGAGGTGTTCGACGCCCCCGTGGACTGTGTGCATGATGTCGAAGCAGGCAGACAGGAGCAGCGGGGCGTGACGACGCGGACGGATGTGATCGTGGTCGGCGCCGGGCTGGCGGGACTCGTCGTCGCGGCTGAGCTGGCCGACAGCGGACGGCGTGTGATGCTGCTCGAGGGCGAGGCGAAGCTCGGCGGCCAGGCCCTGTGGTCGCTGGGCGGGATCTTCCTCGTCGACACACCGGAGCAACGCCGGCTGGGCGTCCGCGACAGCATCGATCTCGCGCGCGAGGACTGGTTCGCCTCGGCGGCGTTCGACGATAGGGCCGAACGACACCTGGGCCCGACGGTGGGCCGCGGCCTACGTCGAGGCGGCCGGCACGGACCTGTCGCGGTGGCTGCGCAGCATGGGGGTGTCGTTCTTTCCGCTCGTCCAGTGGGCGGAGCGTGGCGGCGGCCTGGCCGACGGGCCGGGAACTCAGCGCCCCGGTTTCACGTTGTGTGGGGCACGGGCCCGGGGATGGTCGACCCGTTTCTCCGCCGTGTCGAGACGCGTCAGAGCGAGGGCCTGGTCGACCTGCGCCTCGCCCACCGGGTCGAGCGGCTGGTCGTCGACGACGGCCGTGTGACCGGCTGCGTCGTACGCAACGCCATCGACGACGTCGAGATCACCGCGACCGCGGACGCAGTAGTGGTCGCGACCGGCGGCATCGGCGGTAACCACGACCTGGTCCGGCGCTGGTGGCCCGCCGGCATGGGGGCCGCACCCGAGGAGATGCTCCAGGGCGTCCCGAACCACGTCGACGGCAGCGGCCTGCTCGCAGCGCAGGACGTGGGCGCGAACGTCACCAACACGGGGCGGATGTGGAACTACCCGGAGGGGCTCCGCCACCACACCCCCGTGTGGCGCGACCACGCCGTACGCGTCCTTGCCGGGCCCGGATCGCTGTGGCTCGACGCCACCGGGCACCGGCTCCCGCCGCCGCTGTTCCCGGGCGTCGATACCCTCCGAGCGCTCCGGCACCTGACCGCGACCGGCAACCCACATTCCTGGCTGCTGCTCAACCACCGCATCGCCGCCGCCGAGCTGCGCCTGTCGGGCTCGGTGCACAACCCCGACCTGACCAACCGCAGCATCCCCCTGCTCCTCAAACGTGCCCTGCCCCGGCCGTCGGATCCGGTGCAGGCATTCCTGGACCGCAGCCCCGACATCGTCATCGCCGACGAGCCGGCCGCCCTGGTCGCGGGGATGAACAAGGTCGCCGGCGACGATCTGGTCGACGAGGCGCTCCTGCGTCGCCAGGTCCTGGCCTACGACCGCCAGGCGGCGACAGGGCTGGGCAACGACGCCCAGCTCGCCGCCGTGGCGATGGCGCGGCGCTACCTGCCCGACAGGCTGATGCGCACCGCGAACAACCAGCAGATCCTCGATCCCGCCGCGCGACCGCTGATCGCAATGCGCCTGCGGGTGTTCACCCGCAAGACCCTCGGTGGCCTGCAGACCGACCTTTCCTGTCGCGTCCTGCACGAGGACGGCGAGCCGCTGCCGGGCCTGTACGCGGTCGGTGAGGTTGCCGGATTCGGCGGTGGCGGCATGCATGGCCACAGGTCGCTGGAGGGCACCTTCCTCGGCGGATGCCTGCACACCGGCCTGCGGGCAGCCCGCGGGATCCAGACCGACCTCCGCTGACATGCGTGGCGCTGTCTGGGAGGGTCTGTCGACCGATGCGGTGGGTCGGCTCCCCTGAGGGCGGCCGTCACGGGTGCCGCGGAGCCATCGAACCGATCTGGTGGGTCGGCTTCCCACGGTCAGCTGCCGGTCGAGCCGAACCCGTCGTCGCCCCGTTCGGTGGCTGGGAGCGCCACGACCGCGACGACGTCGACGGTCTCGACACGCTGGATGACGAGCTGGGCGATCCGGGCACCACGCTCGAGCAGCACGGGCTCGCGTGGATCGGTGTTTGCCACAATCGCCTTGATCTCGCCGCGATAGCCCGCGTCGATCGTGCCGGGCGCGTTCACCAGCGTGACTCCGTGACGGGCGGCGAGGCCCGAGCGCGGATGGACGAGTCCCACATGGCCGTCGGGGATGGCGACCGCCACCCCGGTCGGCACCAGGGCGCGCTCGCCCGGCTTCAGCGTCACCGACTCCCGGGCGTGCAGGTCCAGACCAGCGTCACCCGCGTGGGCGTACGTCGGCAGCGGCAGCTCCGCGTCGAGGCGGTGCACGAGCAGGCGCGGACGTGCCGCGCGAACCGGCTTCGACAGCCGCAGCTCGTCGGCGAAGCGCCCACCTTCGACGCGAAGCCGATCGGGCAGACGCGCGTCCAGGGTGTAGCCACGCGCGAGGTAGAACCGCTCACGTCCAGTGCCGCCACGTACGGTGAGCGTCAGCAGCGTCAGGCCGCGGTCGCGCGCCAGGCGCTCGAGCTCGGTGAGCACCGCCCCGCCGATCCCGCGTCCCCCCTGCGACGGCGCGCGCTGCAGACGGCGGATCACCCCGACATGGCCTTCCAGCCGGGTGGCGTTGCGTTCGAGGAACCCCAACCCCACCGGATCACCCCCGTCGAGGGCGACGACGAGGTCGTCGCCGCCTGCCGCCACACGGTCGAACGCACCATGCGCTACCGGCGCGATGTCGGCCGCCGATGCCGGACGGACGAAGCCGACCGCGCCGCCGTCGTTGACGACCGTCACCCACAGCGCGATCAGGCGTCGCCGGAGGTCGCCGGTGAGATCGGGATTGGTCACGAGTTGCACAGCGTGCGCTCCCGGGATTGCGCGGAGGTGCCGACGGGCAGCACTGTACTCAGTCACGCAGCTCGCAAGCTCGCTGCGTTCCTGACGGCGAAGGACCGCCGATCGACAGACGCTCTCATCCCCGCATCCCCGCAGGGACCAAGGAGGCGACCATGACAACACTGGACGCTCGCGTGTGGCAGACCCGATTCACGGAGTTGCGCACGTCGGTCCTGTCAGCCTTCCCCCACGTGCAACGCCAAGAGGTCGAGGCCGTCGGCGACGACTTCGACGCGCTCGTACACACGATCCAACGACGGAGCGGCATGTCGGCGACCGAGGTGCACGAGCGCCTCAACCAGATCGCCGCGGACGCTGATCAGAGCGGCGACGGCGGGCGTCGACGTGCATCTCTGGATCAACTACGCATCGGCTTCGGGTTCGAGGAGTCCGAGCGCCCACGCGTCCTCGAGTTGCTCCGCAAGCTCGGCCGCCAGCTCCAACGCTTCCCGGCCGAGGCCGTGGAGCTGGAGCTGACCGTCAAGGACCGCGACACCACGGCTCAGAAGGTCACGCTCGAGGCGTGGCTGCCCAACATGCCGCGCGTGGTCGTGACGTCCAGGGAGCACTCCCTGCGCGACGCCCTGATGGAGGTCCGCGAGGACCTGTGGCGTCAGCTCAAGGAATCCCTCGATCGCCGCCGCGGTTGACGCCCGTGGCACCGTCCCGCATGACGGTCCACCACCGACGCGAGACGCATGCACCAGGACCGGCCGCCGAGATCGGCGGCCGGTCCTGGCGTGTCGGGTCAGCTCTTGGCCTCGGTGAACAGGTCAGTGTAGAGCGTCTCGGTCTCACCGGTGTCCTCGAGGAACTGCAGGTTCTCGAGCACGTCCTCCGGTGGGTAGATGGCGGGATCCTCGAGGATCTCGGGATCGATGAACTCCTCCGCGGCCCCGTTCGGGCTGCCGTAGAAGTTCCAGTTCGTCAGCTGGGCCCCGTTCTGCGCGTCGAGGATGAAGTTGATGAACGCGTGCGCGGTGCAGGGATGCGGCGCGTCGGCCAGGATCGCCATGGTGTCGACCCACCGGACCGCGCCCTCCTCGGGGATGATGTAGACGTAGTCGTCCCATGCGTCGTTCTCGTCGAACCCGACGAAGAAGTCACCCGAGTAGCCATGGGCCACGGAAGTCTCGCCGCTGATCAGCAGGTCCTCGTACTGGTCCGAATCGAACGCCGCGAGCCGGTCGGTGGTCGCTGCGATCAGGTCCGCTGCCTCCTGCAGCTCGGCCTCGTTCGTCGAGTTGATCGAGTAGCCCAGGTAGCTGAGCGCCGCTGCCATGGCCTCACGCGGGTCGTCGAGCATCGAGATGCGTCCGTCGAGGCCCTCGCCCATGTTCGGGTCGAAGATCCAGCCCCACGTGGGCTTCGGTTTCTCACTCGTGTCGGCCAGGCTCAGTCCAAGCCCCGTGGTCCCCCACTGGTAGGGCATCGAGTAGGCCAGCTCAGGGTCGAACGGTGGGGACGTGAAGTCCTCGGCCACGTTGTCGGCGTTGGGGATCGCGCTCTTGTCCAACCGCGCGAGCAGACCCTGCTCGATCATGATCCCGACCATGTAGTCGGACGGGACGACGACGTCGAAGCCACTTCCACCGCCCTGGACGCGGGCCAGCATCTCCTCGTTGCTCGGGTAGAAGTCCTCGATCACGTCGACGCCGAACTCGTCGCGGAACTTGTCGACCAGCTCGGGGTCGATGTATTCGGTCCAGTTGTAGAGCACGAGCTCGCCGTCGACCTCGCCCGGCTCGCACGAGACCGACGGCCCCGTCGGCGCCTCGCTGCCGGTCGGCTCGCTGCCGGCGTCGCCGGCATCTCCTCCGCCGGCCGCCTGGTTCTCGATACTGGTCGACGCACCTGAGCAGGCTGCGAGCAGCAGCGTGAGCAGGGCGCCGAGGACCAACAGCTTGCGCATCACCATGTCCTTTGTCGTCTGTGTGGTCGACATCCGGGTTGTCATGTGACCGTCCGAGATCACCGTCCGGTCGGCGTCACACCTCAGGGGGTGGTCCCCCGTCCTCGTTGCAGCATGACCGACGCGAAGACCAGGATCATCGAGGCCACGAGCATCGCGGTCGAGACCGCGTTGATCAGGGGTGTCACCCCTCTGCGAACCAGCCCGAACACGTAGACGGGCAGGGTCGTCGACCCCGGACCCGACACGAAGCTCGTGATCACCACGTCGTCCAGTGACAGCGTCAACGCCAGCAGCGCGCCACCGAGCACACCAGGCATCATCTGGGGCAGCGTGACCCGGCGGAACGTCTGCCAGCGGTCCGCGTACAGATCGGCGGCAGCCTCCTCGAGCGCCGGGTCCATGCCCGCGAGCCGGGCCCGCACCACGATCGCGACGAATGAGATGTTGAAGGCCACGTGGCTGAGCGTGATCGTCGTCAGCCCCAGTCGCACCTGCGCGCCGCTGACGACGAAGACCGTGTCGGCGGCTCGCACGAAGAAGAGCAGCAGCATCACCGCCATCGTCACGTCCGGGACGATCACGGGCAGGTACAGCAGCGCGTCGAAGGCCTGGCGACCCCGGAAGCGGAACCGCTCGATCGCCAGAGCCGCCGCGGTGCCCAGTGCCGTCGAGACGACGGTCGACAGGGCGGCGACGATCAGCGAGGCGCGGATCGCCCGGAGCACCGCGGTGTTGTCGAGCATCGCGCTGTACCAGTCCAGCGTGAAGCCACGCCAGATGCCGACCAGGCGGTTATCGTTGAACGACAGCGCGATCAGCACGACGATCGGCGCGTAGAAGAACAGGTACACCAGCCACGCGTTGGCGGCCAGCAGCCGCTTCACCGTACCGCGCGGCCGGACCGTCGAGCCGTCGACACTACCCATGACGTGTGCCTACCGCCGCTGCGTGAGGCACTCGACGTGTGCCTACCATTTCTGGCCTGCGAGGGGCGGCAGTCACGTCCGCGGTGGGTCGGTCGAAGATCCGGGCACACACCCGGGACGTGACCACTCTCCGACTGCGAGGGGCGGCATCACGTCCACGGTGGGTCGGTCGAAGATCCGGGCACACGCCGCCGACGTGACTGTTGTCCCGAGCACTCACAGCGTTCGGCCACCCGTGCGGAAGTAGAGCATGGTCGCTGCCAGCATGATGGCCATCACGACGAACGACAGCGCGGAGCCGAACGGCCAGTCACGCGCCGACAGGAACTGGCGGACGATGTAGCTGCCGAGCATGGTCGTCTTGGACCCACCCAGGATCTCCGGCGTCACGTACGCGCCGAGGCTGGGGATGAAGACCAGGATCGATCCGGCGACCACGCCCGGGCGTGACAACGGCCACGTGACCCGCCAGAACGCCCTGGCACCCGACGCGTAGAGGTCGCGCGCGGCCTCGACCAGGCCGAGGTCGATCCGCTCGATCGCCGCATACAACGGCAGGATCATGAACGGCATGTAGCCGTAGACCAGCCCCAGCACGACGGCGACCGGTGTGAACAGCAGGCGGGTCTGCCCGAGGCCGATCAGCTCCGTGAGCTGCGACAGCGGCCCGCTGGAGCTGAGCAGCAGCCGCCACGCGTAGGTGCGCACGAGGAAGTTCGACCAGAACGGGACCATGACCAGGACCAGCAGCACGTTGCGCACGCGCACGGCACGGGACGCGAGGTAGTAGGCGAACGGGTACGACACCACCAGGCAGATCGCCGTCGTCAGCAGCGCGTACCCGACCGAGCGGATGGCGATCTCGCGGACCAACGGGTCGAACAGGCGCCTGTATGCCGCGACGTTCCAGTCGGCCAGGATCGTCTGGCCGGTCGGGCCACGCGTCGCGAACGAGTAGACGAGGACGATCACCAGCGGCAGAGCGAAGAGCAGCACCAGGTAGGCCGCAGGGGGCAGGGCGATCCACGCGCCGGTGCGCGACCGTGCCTGAGCCGCGCGTTCCTCCAGGGCTGGGCCACCTGGCGGTGCCTCCGGCTCGGGCACCAGGGTCCGTGCCATCAGCGCGTCACCACGACCGCGGCACCAGCGGCCCAGTGGACCTGCACTGCCTCACCGACCGCGAACCGTTGGCGTCCCGGTGCATTGCGTTCGCGGACCCGCAGCGACACCAGGCCCGCCCTGACGTCGTACGTGACCGCGTTGCCGAGGTAGACCCGCCGTGTGACCGTCGCGTCGAGTGCGTTGTGCCCGGACTCGACGTCGTCGTCCGGAGCTGTCAGGTGCAGGCGTTCGGGACGCAGAGTGAGCACGATCTCGCTGCCCGCCGGCTCACGGGTCTCGGCCTGTACGATCTGCGCGTCGTCGAGGGCGATCTGGCCGTCACCCTTGACCATGGCGGTGAGCAGGTTGGTGTCGCCGATGAAGTCGGCCACCATCGGCGACGTCGGCCGCTCGTAGATGTCCTCCGGGACGCCGACCTGCAGCAACCGCCCGGCATCCATCACGCCGATGCGGTCCGACATCGTCAGCGCTTCCTCCTGGTCATGGGTCACGTAGACGAACGTGATGCCCACACGCGACTGCAGGTCCTTGAGCTCCAGCTGCATGGCCTGGCGCAGCTTGAGGTCCAGCGCGCCGAGCGGCTCGTCGAGCAACAGGACCTTCGGCTCGTTCACGAGGGCCCTCGCGAGCGCGACGCGCTGCTGCTGGCCACCTGACAACTGGTTCGGCCGCCGCTGCTCCCGCCCGGTGAGCTGCACGAGCTCGAGCGCGCCGCCGACGCGTCGTCGGACCTCGTCGCGGCGCAGCCGGCGCATCTGCAGGCCGAAGGCGACGTTGTCGTGCACGGTCATGTGCGGGAACAGGGCGTAGGACTGGAACACGGTGTTGACGGGCCGCTTGTTCGGCGGGCGCAGGTGCATCTGCTCACCGAAGATGCTGATGCTGCCGGACGTCGGGAAGTCGAGCCCGGCCATCATGCGCAGCGTCGTGGTCTTGCCGCAGCCCGACGGACCCAGCAGGGAAAAGAACTCGCCGTCGCGGATGTCGAGTGTGACGTCGTCGACCGCTGTCACGTCGTCGAAGCGCTTCGACACCCCGCGGAGCTCCACGGCGGCGACATCGCTCATCGGCGGCCGCTCCCGGCCGGACCTGGTTCATCGCGCATGGCACCTTGCACAGGATTGACAGCCATCCGACGTCGATCGTACGACGTGGCCGCGCGTCCCGCGCGTGTCACCGTGCGCGGTCGGCCGTGTCGGCCAACACCAGCGCCGCGGCGTTGCGGCCGTTCGCCGCGATGACGCTGCCGCCCGGGTGGGTCGCCGCGCCGCACAGGTACAGGCCTGGCGCGCTCGTGCGCGCCGGCAGCCGGCGGTCCCACAGCCACTCGGGACGGCACTCACCCTGGAAGATGTGCCCGCCGGTCAACCCGATGCGGGCCTCGATGTCCGGTGGTCCGAGCACCTCCCGCTCCACGACCAGCGCCCCGAAGCCGGGGGCGATCCGCTCGATCGACGCGATCACCCTGTCGCCGACGTCGTCGCGCCGGCTGTCCCAGTCACCCCGGGCGAACGTGTACGGCGCGTACTGGCAGAACGCGCTCAGCACGTGGCGTCCGGGCGGGGCGATCGTCGGGTCGTAGGCGGTGTGCAGGTACAACTCGGCCCAGAGCTCGTCGATCACCTCGCCCCCTTTCGCGGCCTCGAACGACGCGTGCAGCGCGTCGGCGCCACCTGTCGCGTTGGCGATCGCCGTCCGGGGCGGAGCGCCTGGGATCACTGGCGTACCCGACAGTGCCATGTTCACCTTGACCACAGCGCTGTCGGTGGGCTGTGCGGCGACGGCCACACGGAGGTCATCCGGTGGGTCGTCGAGCAGGCCCAGCGTGCGCACCGGGTCGGCGTTGCTGACCACGACGGGCGCTCGCAGCTTCGTGCCGTCCTCGCACTCCACCCCGTCGCCAGGGACGATGCGCGCGACGGGCACTCCAGTGACGATGGTCGCGCCCGCCACGGCGGCTGCGGCAGCGAGCACGAACGACACCCGTCCGAGGCCGCCGCGGACGAACCCCCACGCGCCCCGACGGCCGTTCGTCCAGCCGCACGAGTGATGGAAGTGCACGGCGGCTGTGCCAGCGTCGTACGGTGACGCGTACGTACCGATGATCCCCTGGCCGGCAATCGCATCGATCAGCCGCTGATCGGTCAGGTACCGCGACAGCAGGTCGACCATCGACAGCTCGAACAGCACCTCGAGTGCCTCGGGGTCGTGGTCGAGGCGCTCGGCGAGCGCCTCGCGGTCGGGTGGCACGCCCAGCCAGACGTCACGCTCATCGGGTGGCCGCAGCGCGTCAGCCATGCGGTCGAACAGGTCGTGGTAGCGCGCGAAGCCCTTGACGTCGCCCGGTGCGATGCGCGCGACCTCCGCAAGGGTGCGGTCGTGGTCCGCCCACTCGACGAACACATCGCCGTCGGCCAGGGGGACGACCATCGCCGGGTCGGGGATGACGACGTCGTAGCCGTGTCGCGCCAGCGCCAGCTCGTCGACGACGAGCGGGTGGAGCAGACCTGCGAGGTACGCGCACGGCGACACGCGGTAGCCGGGCCACGGCTGCTCGAGGGTCGCCGCACCCCCGACACAGTCGCGCCGCTCCAACACGAGCACCCGCCGGCCGGCACGGGCCAGGTACGCGGCGGCAGTCAGGCCGTTGTGCCCGCCGCCGACGACGATGACGTCCCATGGACCCGCCAGCTCCGAGGGACGTGCGGCGGCCACCGCGCCGTGTGGATCGGTCCACGTCGGCGTCCCCGTCAACGCAGCTCCTGTCGCCGTCTCCGTCGGCCACCCACGCTACGCCCTGCGGTCGGCCCCGGTGGTACGCGGACGGCGCCGACGCGACGCCGGCCGTCGGGCGCCACTCGCCGGGCCCCGATCGACCACGTACGCTGCGGCGCACATGCGCTACTCCGACGTCAGCTTCTGGCTCGCCACCGCCGGCGACCTGCGCCCGCGGGCCGCCCTGCGCGGCGTGCACGACGTCGACGTCGCGATCGTCGGCGCCGGCTTCAGCGGGCTGTGGACGGCGTGGTACCTGGCGCAGCGCGACCCCGACGTGCGCGTCGCCGTGTGCGACGCCGAGATCGCCGGCTTCGGCGCGTCGGGACGCAACGGCGCGTGGTGCTCGGCTGGCATCGGCCTCACAGCGGAAGGCCTCGCCACGCGGTACGACGCCGCCACGGCGCGGGCCGTGATCACCGCGATGCGCGACACCGTCGACGAGGTCGGGCGGGTGTGCGAGTCGGCCGGCATCGACGCCGGCTACCGCAAGGGAGGCATGCTGCGCATCGCCCGGGGTGCCCATGAGGTCGCCGCCATGCGGTCCTCCGCCGCCACCTACCACGCGCTCGAGCTCGATGACGACCTCGTGCAGCTCGACGCCGACGCGCTGGCGGACCGGGTGCACGTGGCCGACGCGCGGGGTGCCCTGTTCGACCCGCACTGCGCGACCGTCCACCCCGGTCGCCTCGTCCGCGGCCTCGCCACCGCGGTCGAGCGGCAGGGCGTGGACGTGTTCGAGCGCTCCCGCGTCACCCGGATCGACGCCGCTCCGCACCCCGGCGGCCGCGCGATGGTGCACACCCGCCGTGGCCGGCTGCGCGCCCGCGCGGTGGTCGTGGCGACGGAGGCGTGGACGTCCCGGCTGCCCGGGCACAGGCGAACCCTGCTGCCCATCTACTCGCTGATCGTGCTGACGGAGCCGCTGAGCGAGCGGCAGTGGAAGGAGGTCGGCTGGGAGGGGCACGAGTGCCTGTCCTCGCACCGGCTGACCGTGGACTACCTGTCGCGGACACCGGACGGGCGGATCCTGTTCGGCGGCCGTGGGGCGCCTTACCACTTCGGCTCCCGGATCGGCGCGCGGTTCGACCGCCACGGCGCCACGCACGGCCTGTTGCGCCGCACGCTCGGCTCGTGGTTCCCGGCCCTGGCCGACATCGCGATCACGCACCAGTGGGGCGGTCCCCTTGGCATGCCACGCGACTGGCTTCCCAACTTCACGTACGACCGGGCCACCGGGCTCGCGGGCGCGTGGGGCTACACCGGCCAGGGCGTGGCCGCCAGCAACCTCGCGGGACGGACGCTGACCGACCTGCTGACCGGCCAGCCCAGCACGCTGACGTCGCTGCCCATGGCCGGGCACCGCTCCCGTCGGTGGGAGCCCGAGCCGCTGCGCTGGCTGGGTGCCCGCTACGTCCAGCGGGCGCTGACGCGGCTGGACCAGCGGGCGGAGCGCAGCGGCCGCGCCTCGACCGGCCGCAGCCTCGCCGAACGCCTCATGCGGCACTGAACAGCGCGGCGTCGACGCCATCCGACCACGGAGGTCCGCGATGAACGACCACGAGCCGTTCGCCCATGGGCGTGCGCCCTACCACGCCCACGCCCCCTTCGCGGGCGTGCCGGCCACCGCCCTCGACGACGTGGCGCCGGGCATGGTCGTGATCCTGGGCGCTCCGTTCGACTGGGGCGCCACCCACCGTCCGGGCGCGCGGTTCGGCCCCAAGGCCATCCGCGAGGGCGACTACCTCGACATGGACGGCGAGCGCCCGCACCTGACGGCACGCGTCGAGCCCCTCCGTGCGCTGCCGGTGGTCGACGCCGGCGACGTGGCGCTCGTGCCGGGCTACAGCGAGCTGTCGCTCGCCCGCATCGAGGACGTCGTGGGTGGAATCAGGCGCGCGGGTGGTGTACCGGTGGTGCTCGGCGGGGACCACACCATCACCTTCCCGAGTGCCAAGGCGGTCGCCGAGGTGGTCGGCGCGGGTGATGTCGCGCTCGTCCACTTCGACGCCCACGCCGACACCGCCGAGTCGCACCACGACCAGCTGTACGGTCACGGGACCCCGATGCGACGCCTCATCGAGTCCGGCGCGGTGCCGGGCAGGCGGTTCGTCCAGATCGGGCTCCGAGGCTACTGGCCGCCGCCCGAGACGGTCGGGTGGATGCGCGAGCAGCGGATGCGCAGCTTCTTCATGGCCGACATCACCCGCCGCGGACTCGATGACGTCGTGGACGAGGCCGTCGCGGCCGCACTCGGCGACGGGGCACGGGGCGTGTACATCTCGGTCGACATCGATGTGGTCGACCCGGGCATGGCACCCGGCACCGGCACCCCGGAGCCCGGCGGCATCAGCGCGCGAGAGCTGCTCGACACCGTGCAGCGCCTGGGTCGCGAGCTCGACGTCGTGGGCGCGGACCTCGTGGAGGTCGCGCCACACTACGACCAGCCGGCCGACATCACGGCACGGCTGGCCAACCGGGTCATCCTGGAGCTGCTGACGGGCATGGCGCTGCGCCGCGGGGCGGCCACGAATCGGTAGGCGACCTCGGAGGACCGCCGGGGCACCCGGGTTGGGGCTCGGTCGGTCGCATGTCACACTAGCGGCACCGTCGTCGCTGCCGGGACTCGGGCATGAGCCACGAGCGACGTCGTACACTGCCTCGCTGGCCCGTCCGGCGGACAGCGACAGGAAACCAGAGAGGACGCGTCAGTGTCGCAGCGCCACCTGCGTAGGTACACCGACCCGAGGTCCGCCCGACGCACCACTGTGGCCGGGGACGCACAGAGCGGCGCCCTCGAACGGCTCCGGATCGCGCGGCGGCGGTGGTCGGCGTGGACGCTCGTGCTGGGAGTGCTGATCGCCGGGTGCGCGACGAACGACCTGCCCCAGAGCGCACTCGACCCGGCAGGTCCCGTCGCAGCGAGCCAGGACCGCCTGTGGGACCTCGTGTTCTGGATCGCCGTCGGCGTGTTCGTCATCGTGCAGGGCCTGATCCTGCTGGCCGTCTTCCGGTACCGCGAACGAGGCGGCGACGACATCCCGAAGCAGGTCGCCGGCAACACGCGCCTCGAGCTGATGTGGACCGTCATCCCGGCGCTGATCCTGATCGGCATCGCCATCCCTACTGTCCGCACGATCTTCGAGCTCGCCCGTGACCCTGGTGACCAGGCACTGGACGTCCGCGTCGTCGGCAAGCAGTACTGGTGGGAGTTCGAGTACCTCGGCGACGAGGGCCAGGGCGTCGTCACCGCCAACGAGCTGCACATCCCGACCGGCCGGGCGATCGCGCTCGACATGCAGTCGCTGTCTGCGACCCAGCCCGACCCCGGCGTCGAGGAGAACCCCGAGCTCGGCCAGCCGGTCAGTGACGGCGTGATCCACAGCTTCTGGGTGCCGCGCCTGGCGGGCAAGCAGGACGTCGTGCCGGGCCACATCCGCCGCATGACGATCGAGGCCGACGAGCCCGGGACCTACCCGGGCCAGTGTGCCGAGTTCTGCGGCCTGAGCCACGCCCGCATGCGCTTCCGGGTCATCGCCCACGAGCCAGCCGAGTTCGAGCAGTGGCTGGCCGACCAGGCCCAGCCGGCCGGTGCGGCGTCCGGCGGGCTCGCCGCCGAGGGACAGGAGCTGTTCCAGTCCCAGCAGTGCATCACATGCCACGCCATCGACGGGTATGAGGCCGCCGCGGGCTCCGCGGCCGAGGTGCGGATCGGTCCGAACCTGACCCACTTCGCGAGCCGCAACACGTTCGCCGGCGGGATCTTCGACGTCGAGGACCCCGAGCAGCTCGCCGCCTGGCTCCGCGACCCCCAGGAGGTCAAGCCCGGGTCGCAGATGCCGAACCTGGGGCTGTCCCCCGACCAGATCGAAGCTCTGAGCGCCTACCTGTACACCCTGGAGTAGCAGACATGGATGACACGCGTGCCGCGCGTCAGCCGCAGGACCGCCGGACCGGACCGAGCGCAGCGGGAGGGTGCACGTCATGACCGCCGTTCCAGCCGACGCATCGGCACCCGGCCCCAAGATCCTGCGTCGTCCGGAGGCGACCACGGGCCTGTGGAGCTGGGTGACCACGACCGATCACAAGAAGATCGGGATCATGTACTTCATCGCGACGATGTTCTTCTTCATCGTCGCGGGCGTCGAGGCGCTGGCGATCCGCATCCAGCTCGCGGTCCCCAACAACGACTTCCTCACGCCGGACGTGTACAACCAGATCTACACCATGCACGGCGTGACCATGGTGTTCTTCGTCGGCATCCCATTGGGCGCCACGTTCTTCAACTACATCATGCCCCTGCAGATCGGGGCGAGGGACGTCGCGTTCCCGCGCCTGAACGCGTTCAGCTTCTGGGTGTTCTGCGCGGCGGGCATCTTCATGTACTCCGGCCTGATCCTGGGCGGCCTGCCCGATGGCGGCTGGTTCAACTACGCACCGCTGTCGACGACGGTGGGGCCCGACGTCTCCGGCTACACCACCGGCGGCGGCTCGGCGGAGCTGGCGACCCAGGTCCACATGGGCCGCATGCTGATGTACTCGGTCGGCCTGCAGATCGCGGGCATCGCGTCACTGGCGTCGGCGATCAACTTCATCGTCACGATCCTGAACATGCGCGCGCCCGGCATGACCCTGATGCGCCTGCCGGTGTTCGTGTGGATGACGCTCGTCACGGCGTTCCTGCTGCTGTTCGCCCTGCCGGTCATCGGCATCGCGCTGTGGCAGCTGATGTTCGAGGTGCGCTTCGGGGCGAACTTCTTCACCCCCTCCGCCGGCGGTGACCCCATCCTGTGGGAGCACATGTTCTGGCTGTTCGGCCATCCTGAGGTCTACATCCTGGTCCTGCCCGCGTTCGGGATCCTCTCGGAGATCATCCCGACGTTCTCGCGCAAGCCGATCTTCGGCTATACCGCGATGGTCTTCGCCGGCGTCGCGATCGGCTTCCTCGGCTGGGGCGTGTGGGCGCACCACATGTTCGCCGCCGGCATGGGACCCGTCGCGAACACGGCGTTCTCGCTGACCACGATGTTCATCGCGGTACCGACCGGCGTGAAGATCTTCAACTGGATCGGGACGATGTGGGGCGGAAAGCTGCGCCTCGCGACGCCGATGCTGTTCGCGATCGGCACCGTCGCCATGTTCACGATCGGCGGTCTGTCGGGCGTCACGCACTCGGTCGTGCCGTCCAACTACCAGCAGACCGACACCTACTACGTCGTCGCGCACTTCCATTACGTGCTGTTCGGTGGTCTGGTGTTCGGCGCCATCGGCGGCTTCTACTACTGGTACCCCAAGGTCACCGGACGCCTCATGAACGAGACGCTCGGCAAGATCAACTTCTGGACGCTGCTGATCGGCTTCAACATCACGTTCGGCCTGATGCACTTCCTGGGCCTGTGGGGCATGCCACGGCGCATCGACACGTATTACGCGGGCTTCGGCTGGGAGACGCTCAACCTGGTCATCACCGGCGGTGCGTTCCTCATCGCGGGCTCGGTGCTGCTGCTCGTCATCAACATCGTCGTGTCGTTGCGGCGCGGCGAGGTCGCCGGCGACGACCCCTGGGACGCGCGGACCGTCGAGTGGATGACCACCTCGCCTCCGGCACACTACAACTTCCGCGAGATCCCGCAGATCAGCGTGCGCGACGAGTTGTGGCACCGCAAGCACGCGGTGTCCGAGAGCGGCGACTACGTACGCGTGCCCGCCGGCGGCTCGGGTGATGTCGTCGTCCGGGAGGACGAGGACGCCGACATCCACATGCCGGACCCGTCGTACTTCCCGGCGCTGTCCGCGGTCGGCCTGCCGATCATGGGCTGGGCGCTGTTCGCCGGGGGCATGACCATGGTGGTCATGCTCGCCGTCGGCGCGCTCATCACTGTCGGCGCACTGTTCGCGTGGGCGTTCGAGCCGAGCGCCGAGGAAGGTCACTAGGCATGGCAGACACGGCCTCAGGAAGCGCCAGCGGTAGGCCATCGAGCGTGACCACCGCCGAAGCGAGCACCGAGTCGCACGCCACGAGCCTCGGGCTGTCGAACGAGAAGTTGGGCATGTGGACCCTGCTGGGGTCGGAGTGCCTGTTCTTCGGGGCCCTGATCTCGGCCTACCTCGTGTACTACGGTCGCTACAACGGCGTCCCCGAGGTCTCTCCCGCGCTGTATGACATCCCGTTCACGTCGGTCAGCACCTTCGTCCTGCTGATGTCGTCCCTCGGGATGGTCCTGGCGCTCGCGGCGATCCAGCGCGGCGACGACCGCGGCTTCCGGATCTGGATCCTGGCCACCGCGATGATGGGCACGGTCTTCCTGTCCGGACAGATCTACGAGTTCACGGTCTTCGTCAACGAGGGCATGCGGCTCGACACCAGCCCGTTCTCCTCGTCGTTCTACGTGCTCACCGGCTTCCACGGCATGCACGTCACGGTCGGCGTGCTGATGCTGATCACCCTGTGGGCGCGGTCGATGACGGGCAGGCTGACCCAGGCGAACTCCGAGACCGTCGAGAACATCGGCCTGTACTGGCACTTCGTGGACATCGTGTGGATCGTTATCTTCACGGCGATCTACCTGATCCCGTGGGAGCAGGCAACGCTGTAGCACCCCCGAGAGGAGCAGCACGGACGTGTCCGACACCGACGACCAAGAGCACGCGAGCCATCCCGACGCCTCGCAGTACATCGTCATTGGGATCATCCTGGCCGTGTTCACGGCGATCGAAGTGGCGATCTCGTTCGCGGCCGTGCCCGGTCACCTTGCGATACCGTCGCTCATCTTCCTGACGGTCCTGAAGTTCGCGCTGGTCGTCCTGTGGTTCATGCACCTGCGCTTCGACAGTGGCTGGTTCCGGCGCCTGTTCCTGTTCGGGCTCGTCATCGCGCTGGCCGTGTACGCAGCGACGATCAGCCTGATGCTGTACGCGGGTGGCAACCAACCCGCCTGACCGACCGCCCCCGCCACCCAGGTTCGATCGAAAGAGCACAATGCGCGACGACCTACGCGAACGCTTCTTCACCCCGTTCGTGCTGCCGCTGACGATCATCGGCGTTATGCTGGTGGTCGGCATCAGCCTGTCGCGCGTCCTGCTGGCGGTGTCCGAATACGGGGCGGCGTTCGTCGCTCTCCTGGCCGCGGGCTACATCCTGGCGATGGCCTTCTTGGTCGAGGCCCGCACGCGGATCACCGCCCGCGCGCTCGGCGTCGCCCTGGCGATCGGGCTCATCGGCCTGATGGGCGCAGGCGCGGTCGCGGCCGCGGCGGGCATGCGCCCCTTGGAGGAGCACGGCGGCGAGGCCGCCGAAGGCGGCGAAGGTGGCGCGGCCGGTGGCGGCGAG